>NZ_JBSFGB010000013.1:0-240038 GCF_053596375.1 Streptomyces sp. NPDC001709
TTGAGCAGCAGTTCCTCTCGCAGACGCACCCCCCACACCACGCGTCGTACCGCCACCGTCGCCCTCGCCGGCGTCGCCGCCCTGATCGCCGCCGCACCGCCCAGCCATACAATCGGCAGGTGAACGACACCCTCCGACGCACCCTCGCGGAGCTGCTCGCCGGACTCCCGCCCACCCAGGCCGCCGGAGCCGTGGAACGGCTGATCGCCAACTACCGGGGCGACACCCCCACCCACACCCCGATCCTCCGCGACCGCGCCGACGTCGCCGCCTACGCCGCCTACCGCATGCCGGCCACCTTCGAAGCGGTCCACTCCGCGCTGGAGGCGTTCGCAGCGACCGCCCCCGACTGGACACCCCGCAGCCACGTCGACGTGGGCGGCGGCACCGGCGCCGCCACCTGGGCCGTCACCGCGACCTGGCCCGGCGAGCGCAGCGTCACCGTGCTGGACTGGGCCGAGCCCGCCCTCGCCCTCGGCCGGGAGATCGCCGCCGCCAACCCGGACCTGCGCCGAGCCCGCTGGCAGCGCGCCCGGATCGGAGCGAACCTCACCCTGGACGACACCGACCTCGTCACGGTGTCGTACGTCCTCAACGAGCTCTCCGAACCCGACCGCGCCGCCCTCGTCGACGCCGCCGCGGCCGCCGCCCAGGTCGTGGTGATCGTGGAGGCCGGCACCCCGGCCGGCTACGCCCGCGTGATCGAGGCCCGCGACCGCCTGATCCGCGCCGGCCTGCACGTCGTCGCCCCCTGCCCGCACAGCGTCGCCTGCCCCATCGAGCCCGGCAAGGACTGGTGCCACTTCTCCGCCCGGGTGAGCCGCTCCTCCCTGCACCGCCAGGTCAAGGGCGGCACCCTGCCGTACGAGGACGAGAAGTTCTCGTACGTCGTCGCCACCCGGCTGCCCGCCGAGCCGGCCCCCTCCCGTGTGGTCCGCCGCCCGCAGATCCGCAAGGGCCAGGTGCTCCTGGACCTGTGCGAGGCCGACGAACGCCTGGCCCGCACGACGGTCACCAAACGCCACGGCCACCTGTACAAGGCGGCCCGGGACGCCGAGTGGGGAGACCCATGGCCGCCGGAGGACTCCTCGGAGGAGCCACCCGCGTAGCCGCCGTGGTTGTTAGCGTCGTCCCATGGTCAACAAGCCGGCCCCCGACGCCGCCCGTCGCAGCGAGAAGTCCCGAAGAGCGATCTACGCCGCCGCCCTCGCCCTGGTCGGCGAGGTCGGCTACCCGAAGACCACCGTCGAGGGGATCGCCGCCCGGGCCGGGGTCGGCAAGCAGACGATCTACCGCTGGTGGTCGTCCAAGGCGGACGTCCTGCTGGAGGCGTTCTTCGACCTCTCCACACAGGCGGCACAGGAAGCGGGGCAGGAGCCGTACGCCATCCCGGACACCGGCGACCTGGCCGCCGACCTCAAGGCGGTGCTGCGGATCACGGTGGACCAGCTGCTCGACCCACGCTTCGAGGTGCCCTCCCGGGCGCTGGCCGCCGAGGGCGTGGTCAACGAGCCGCTCGGCCGCGAGTTCGTCACCAAACTCCTCGAACCCCAGCTCCAGCTGTACGTCGACCGGCTGCGCGCCGCACAGGACGCCGGGGACGTACGGGCCGGCGTCGATCCCCGTATCGCCCTGGAACTGTTCGTCTCACCGCTCGCGCAGCGCTGGCTGCAGCACACGGGACCGATCTCGTACGAATACACGGACACACTGGTCGAATACGCACTGCACGGAATCGCATCCCGGCCACCCCGAAGCACATGAAGATGGGACGATAAGGCACACTGTCCGCACAGCAGCGAGGCGACCACCAGACCGAGGGGATAGATGAGCGCGACGTTCGGCGGCCGGTCCGGCCGGCAGGGCAAACTCTCCCAGTGGCTGCTCGGACGCCGCCCGAAGGAGGCCGCCGTCGACGACGACGGCCGTGCGGCCCTGCTGCTCGCCGCCGCCGCGGCGGGCCTGCCGCTCGCCCCCGCCGCGCACCCCGCCCCCGGCTACCGCTGTTCCTGCGACCGCGTCGGCTGTCCCACCCCGGCCCGGCACCCGGTGTCGTTCGCCTGGCAGACGCAGTCCACCACCGACCGCGCGCAGATCGAACGCTGGGCCCGGCACCAGCCGCAGGCCAACTTCATCACCGCGACCGGCATGGTCCACGACGTGCTCGACGTCCCCCTGGAAGCCGGGCGGGAGGCCCTTGAGCGGCTGCTCTCCGCCGGCGTCGAGGTGGGGCCCGTCGCCGAGAGCGACGACGGCCGCATGCTGTTCTTCACCCTCACCCGCGGTACCCCCGAGGACGAGGACGAGTGGTGGCCGTGCGAGCTGGACTGCCACCCCGAGACCATGGACGAGCATCCCGGGCTGCGCTGGCACTGCCGGGGGTCGTACGTGCTCGTGCCGCCCGCGCGGCTGCCGGGTGACGATCAGCGGGTGCGGTGGGCCCGGGGGCCGGAGCATGCGTTGCCGGATCCGCTGAGCCTGCTGGAGGTGCTCACGGACGCGTGCGCGCGGTTCGCTGCCGCGGGCTCCGAGGGTGTGGCCTGGCCCCTGCGGCATTGAGCGTGCCACTGGGTCCCGGGTTTGGCCGTCTGACGGCTGCGGGTCCGTTGTGGTGGATCGCGCAGTTCCCCGCGCCCCTTTGGGGCGCGTTTTACTCGCCCTGCGCCGAAGTCAGGCCCGGAACCCGGCCCAGCACCGAGACCTTGCCGCCGGCCGCCGGGTCCAGTGCCACCTCCGCCGACATGAACTCCAGCGTCAGCGACTGCTTCACCTCGCCCCTGGTCAGTGCCTGTACGTCCTTGCCCTGGTTCGGGACCGTGGTGCCGGGGGCGGCGGTCTGTTTCTCGTAGTGGTGCGTGGTGAAGAACACCAGCGCCCCGCCGTCCGCCGTGCGCAGCGCCAGCGGCGCGTAGCCGCCGCTCGTCAGCGGCCCGTCGATGAACTGTGTGACGAGGCCCGGCTTGTGGGCCCGCTTGGCCCGCGTGGTGCGTTCGACGCTGGTGTACGTGCCGTCGGCGAAGGTCTGACCGCCCTTCTTCAGGTAGGCCGCGTAGTCCCCGCTCAGCTTCGCGGGCGCGACGGCGAACTGTGCGGAGTCGGCCGGTACCGCCTCGGCCCAGCCGTCCCGGTCCGTCCTGAACTCCGGTACGGCGCCCGGCGCCACGAGGGTCACATACGCCACCCGCCAGCGCTCGCCGAGGTCACCTCGGGTGAACACCATCAACCAGCGGGCCGTGCCCGTCTTGTTGCCCTGTGCGTCGGCGACGAACCAGCGCGGCCAGCCGGCCTTCTTGGGGATCGTGACCTTCACGTCCGACAGCTTCAGCGGCACGTGGTTCGGGTTGCCTGACGGGCTGTTGGTGTGCCCGGCCTTCAGCCGCGCCGCGGTGATGTCGCCGAACGGGCCGGTGAGGTACGGCGCGTCCAGGGAGTTGTCGTAGGCCTTGTCGGCCTTGTTGTACGCGGTCGTGAACGCGCTGACCGCCTTGGCGGCCTCGGCGCGGGTGGCCGCGGGGAGCACCTCCCGCTCCCCGTGCACCACCACGCACCCGCTCGTCGACAGTGACAAAGCGGTCAGCGAGGCCGCTATGAGTGCGTTCCGGTCACGCCTGCGGAGCCTGCGCGGGCTGCGATCCCTGCTCATCGGGTCCCTTCACCTTCGCCTTCCCGGAGGCGAACCCTACCGGGGCGAAGAAGATCGCGAGCGTCGGGATCAGGTACAGCAGCCACACCGTGACCTGGAGGACGGTCGGGTCGGGCTGGAAGTTGAACACGCCCTTCAGCAGCGTGCCGTACCAGCTGTCCGGCGGGATGGTGTCGCTGATGTCGAAGGCGAGGCTCGTCAGGCCGGGCAGCCAGTTCGCCTCCTGCAGGTCGTGGAAGCCGTAGGCGAGGACGCCCGCCGCCACCACCACCAGCATGCCGCCGGTCCAGGTGAAGAACTTCGCGAGGTTGATCCTCAGGGCGCCCCGGTAGAACAGCCAGCCGAGGAGGACGGCGGTGGCGAGGCCGAGGGCCGCGCCGACCAGCGGGCGCGGGGTGCCGTCGCTCGCCGCGTGCACCGACGCCCACACGAACAGCGCGGTCTCCAGGCCCTCCCGGCCGACGGCGAGGAAGGCGGTGGCGACCAGCGCGCCCGTGCCCAGGGCGAGGGCCGCGTCCAGCCTGCCGTGCAGCTCCGACTTCAGGTGCCGGGCGGTGCGCCGCATCCAGAACACCATCCACGTCACCAGGCCCACGGCGACGAGGGACAGCGAGCCGCCGAGCGCCTCCGCCGCCCGGAACGTCAGTTCCTGGGAGCCGAACTCGAGCACGCAGCCGAAGCCCATCGCGATGGCGATCGCGATGCCGATGCCGATCCAGATCGGCTTCAGCGCGTCCCGGCGGCCGGTCTTGACGAGGTAGGCGATCAGGATGCAGACGACGAGCGACGCCTCCAGACCCTCGCGCAGGCCGATCAGGTAGTTGGAGAACACGGGCTACGCCTCCTTGGCGAACAGCGTGCGGCCCCACCAGTCGTCCGCGTCACGGACGCCGGGCGGCACGGCGAAGACCGCGGAACCCACGTGCTGGATGTACTCGTTGAGCGCGTCGTGCGCCGACAGCCTGCGCTGCAGCGGGATGAACCCCTTGCGCACGTCCCGCTGGTAGGCGAGGAAGAACAGGCCTGCGTCCAGGCGGCCGAGGCCGTCGGTGCCGTCGGTGAAGGAGTAGCCCCGGCGCAGGATCGTGATCCCGTCGTTGGCGTCGGGGTGGGCGAGCCGGACGTGCGCGTCGGGCTTCATCGCCTTCAGGAACGGTTCGTCGCGCTCCTTGGCCTTGCCGACCGGCGCGCCCTCGCGCTTGTCCCGGCCGAACACGTCCTCCTGCTCCTGCAGCGACGTACGGTCCCAGGTCTCGATGTTCATCCGGATGCGCCGGGCGACCAGGTACGACCCGCCGGTCATCCAGGCCGGGCCGTCCCCCTCGCCGACCCACACGAACTTCTTCAGCCGGTCGGTCTCGGTGCCCGCGATGTTGCGGGTGCCGTCCTTGAAGCCCATGAGGTTGCGGGGCGTCTGCGCGTCCGGCGTGGTCGAGGAGGTCTTGCCGAAGCCCAGCTGCGACCAGCGGATGGCGACCTTGCCGAAGCCGATCCGGGCCAGGTTGCGGATGGCGTGCACGGCGACCTGCGGGTCGTCGGCGCAGGCCTGGACGCACAGGTCGCCGCCGGTGCGGACCTTGTCCAGGTTGTCGCCGGGGAACTTGGGCAGGTCGACCAGGGCCTCGGGCCGCCGGTCCGCCAGCCCGAACCTGTCGAACAGGGACGGCCCGAAGCCGATCGTCAGGGTCAGCCGGGACGGCTTGAGCCCGAGCGCCTCGCCGGTGTCGTCCGGCGGGGCCTCGGCGAGCCCGCCGAAGGCGCCCTCGCCGACCGGCTTGCCCGCGCTCATCCGCCGGGCCGCCGCCGTCCAGTCCTTGAGCAGCTGGACGAACTCTTCGCGGTCGTCGGTCTTCACGTCGAACGCGGCGAAGTGCAGCCGGTCCTGCACCGGGGTGGCGATGCCGGCCTGGTGGGCGCCGTGGAACTGCACCGCGCCGCCCGCCTCGGCGGCCGCCGGGTCCACGTCGTTGCCCGCCCTGGTCATCGCCACGGCCCCGCCGGCCGCCGCGGCCCCGAGCGCGAGCCCGGCACCGCCCCAGCCGATCAGCGCCCGACGCGACGGACTGCTGGAGTTGGTCTCGGTCATGTTCACTTCACCACCGCGGCGGCGAGCTTGGACAGCGGCTCGGCGAGCGCGTTCACCGCGTCCGACAGCTCCTTGCGCTGGTCCTTGGTGACCTTGTCGTAGGAGACGAAGTCGTACGACGCCTTGTCCGTGCGGTACTTGTCGAGCAGCGCGTCCAGCGAGGTGAACTGCTTGTCCAGTTCCCTGGTCAGCGCCGGGTCGTTCTTCGCGGCGACCGGCTTCAGCAGCTCGTACGCCTTCTGGGCGCCCTCGACATTGCCCTTGAAGTCGACGAGGTCGGTGTGCGCGTAGCGGTCCTCCTCGCCGGTGACCTTGCCGGTGGCGACCTCGTCCAGCAGCTCCTTGGCGCCGTTGGCCATGGAGGACGGGGTGATCTCGGCCTTGCCGACCCGCTTCTGCCAGTCCTTCAGGTCGGTGACCAGCCGGTCGGCGAGGGCCTTCTCCTCGGCGCCGGTCTCCTTGTCCTGCCAGAGGGCCTTCTCCAGCCGGTGCCAGCCGGTCCACTTCTGGCCGTCCTCCAGGCCGTCCTCGCGGACGTCGACCTTCGGGTCGATGTCACCGAAGGACTCGGCGACCGGCTCGGTGCGCTCCCAGCCGAGGCGGGAGATGCCGTAGGCCTTCTTCGCGGCGTCCAGGTCGCCGGCCTTGACCGCCTTCACGAAGGTCTCGACCCGCGGCAGCGTCTCGTCGGCCTGGTCCTGGGCGTACTGGCGGTACTCGGCGACGGCCTCGTCGAGCTTCGGGTCGCGCTTGGCGGTGCCGCCGCCACCGGTGACGGTGAGCTTCTGCCGGACGCCGCGCCCCTTCATGCCCGGGCGGCAGGCGATCTCGTACGACCCGGCCTTCACCTCGGCGGTCAGCGTGTACTTGGTGCCGGGCCCGATGTTCTCCTTCTCGGAGACGATCCGGTCGTCCGGGAACAGGATTTCGACCTCGGTGGCCTTGGAGCCCTTGTTCTCGATCTTCAGCGTGACCTGGCCGGCCGGGACCGAGGTGGCGGAGGTGCCGCACTTGGCGTCGGCCGCGGTGACCTGGATGGCGTCGCCGTCCTTGGCATCGCTCTTCGCGGTGCAGGCCGTAAGGGCGGTCAGAGCGGCCACGGTCGTGGCGGCGGTGACGGTCAGTCGGACGGCTCGCATGCAGGCTCCTGGCGGATCTGGTGTGGTGAGGCTGCCCTAACTTACCTGAGCCTTACCTCACTCATACCCCTCGGGGTCGTGATTCAGATCTCAACGGCACCTCCGCCTGGTACGCGCTCGCGGCCGCGGCGATGTTTCAATTCCCCCGTGACTGATTACGACGTGCTCCGCGTCTTCTGCGGCCCGAACGGCGGCTACGGGAACGAACTCGGCGTCGTCCGCGACGGCTCGCGGCTGCCCGAGCGGAGCGACCGGCAGGCGCTGGCGGCCAAACTCGGCTTCAGCGAGACCGTGTTCGTGGACGACCCCGAGCGCGGAGTGATCGACATCTACACGCCCACCCTGCGCCTGCCCTTCGCCGGCCACCCCTGCGTCGGCACCGCCTGGCTGCTCGATGTGCCCGAACTGGTCACCCCCGCCGGAGTGGTCGGCGCCCGGCTGGACGGCGAGTTCAGCTGGATCGAGGCGCGCGCGGAGTGGGCCCCGCCGCGCACCCTGCGCCGGTACGGCACGGCGGCCGAGGTCGATGCCCTGGACGTGCCACCGCCGGGGGAGTGGATCTACGCCTGGGCCTGGGAGGACGAGGCGGCCGGCCGGATCCGGGCCCGCGCCTTCCCCGGCCGGAACGACGGCATCGACGAGGACGAGGCCACCGGCGCGGCGGCGATCCTCCTCACCGACCAGCTGGGCCGGGCCCTGAACATCACCCAGGGCATGGGCTCCCAGATCCTGACCGCGCCACAGCCGGACGGGTGGGTGGAGGTCGGCGGCCGGGTCTTCCTCGAACGCTAGGGCCTGTCGTCCTAGGCGCTCAGCCGGAACTCCTCGCCAAGGGCCCGGAACAGCCCGGTGTTCAGTGCGAACGCGGCCTTGCACTCGGCGACCATCCGCTGCTTCTCCAGCTCGTCCACGGCCATCACGTCCAGCAGCTCCCGGTAACTCCGCTTGAACGAGGCCGGGTTGGAGACGCCCTCGAAGACGTAGAACCGGACGCCGTCGCCCTTCTTCGCGAAGCCCCAGGTCTTCTCCGCCCGGTCCCGGATGATCTGGCCGCCGGACAGGTCGCCCAGATAGCGGGTGTAGTGGTGGGCGACGTAACCGCCGGGCCAGTGCGCGGCGCACTCGCGGATCCGGTCCGCGTACGCCCGGGCCGCGGGCAGTGCGGACAGGCTCGCTCGCCACCCGGCGCCCCGCAGATGCGCCAGGTCCCGCTCCAGCGCGGCCAGCCGGAACAGCTCGGGCCGGATGAACGGCCCCGCCACCGGGTCCGCCGTCAGCCGCCCGGCGCCGCTCTCCAGGGCCTCGTACACGAACCACAGCTGCTCGGTGTAGCGCGCGTAGGCGGCCACGCCCAGCCTGCCGCCGAGCAGATCGCTCATGAACGCCGACGACTCCGCCTCCACGTGCTCTTCGTGGGACGCGGTGCGGATGAGGGTCGAGAAGCTGTCCATGAGGCCGTCCTCTGCGCATCTTGCCGACACCATGTCGGTAAAAGCCTACAAGAAAAAGCCCGCCCTCGCAGAGGGCGGGCTGTGCGGTCGTGGCCGAGGCGGGCGCAGCGCTACGGCAGGGTCAGGATCTCCGCCCCGGTCTCCGTCACCACCAGCGTGTGCTCGAACTGGGCCGTGCGCCTGCGGTCCTTCGTCACGACCGTCCAGCCGTCGTCCCACATGTCGTACTCATGGGTGCCCAGCGTCAGCATCGGCTCGATCGTGAACGTCATGCCCGGCTGCATGACCGTCGTCGCGTGCGGGCTGTCGTAGTGCGGGATGATCAGGCCCGAGTGGAAGGACGAGTTGATGCCGTGCCCGGTGAAGTCCCGCACCACGCCGTAGCCGAACCGCTTGGCGTACGACTCGATGACCCGGCCGATGACATTGATCTGCCGGCCCGGCTTGACCGCCTTGATCGCGCGGGTCAGGGACTCCCGGGTCCGCTCCACCAGCAGCCGGGACTCCTCGTCCACGTCCCCGACCAGGTAGGTGGCGTTGTTGTCGCCGTGCACGCCGCCGATGTACGCCGTCACGTCCAGGTTGACGATGTCGCCGTCCCTGAGCACCGTCGAGTCCGGGATGCCGTGGCAGATGACCTCGTTGACGCTGGTGCACAGGGACTTCGGGAAGCCGCGGTAGCCGAGCGTGGACGGGTAGGCCCCGTGGTCGCACATGTAATCGTGGGCCACCTTGTCCAACTGGTCCGTGGTGACCCCGGGCGCGATGATCCTCGCGGCCTCCGCCATCGCCTGCGCGGCGATACGGCCGGCGATCCGCATCGCCTCGATGACCTCCGGGGTCTGCACCTCCGGCCCGGTGTACGGCGCCGGCGCGGGCTTGCCGACATACTCGGGGCGGCGGATGTTTCCGGGTACCGAACGGGTGGGGGACAGCTCCCCTGGTACGAGCAGCGACTGGCCAGACATGCCAGCGAGTCTATCGAGCGGACTTGGGGGAACATGTCGTTGGCGAGAGGAGCTGTTCATGCCCCTGTTCAAGAAGCGCACCGTGGGCAAGCCGGGCGAGTGGTACTACTGCCTGGAGCACAAGAAGGTCGAGGAGGGCCCGGAGTGCCCGGCCAAGGACCGCTTCGGGCCGTACGCCTCCCCGGAGGAGGCCCAGCGGGCGATGGAGACCGCCGCCGAGCGCAACCTCCAGTGGGAGAACGACCCGCGCTGGCACGACAAGGCTCAGCGTGAGGACGCCGACGACAAGTGATCAGCCGACCGTCTCGGTCGCCACGGCGCGTCGCTCGCGCATGCGGACCGCGTGCTCGCTGGTCCGGGCGTCGTACGTCATGAGTCCCGGCAGACAGAGCGCGAGCAGGCCCATGGCCCCCGCGCACAGCAGTCCGCCGGAGACGACGGAGGTCCGTACGCCCGCCCAGGCGGCCAGGCCGCCCGCCCGGACCTGGCCGAGCTGCGGGCCGACCGAGTAGGACAGCAGCTCGATCCCGGCGAGCCGGCCGCGCAGCTCGTCCGGGATCGTCTGGTTCCACATGGCGGCCCGGAAGATCCCGCTGACCATGTCGAAGCCGCCGCCGACGGTCAGGAAGACGAGGACCAGCCACACGTTCCCGCACACGCCGGCCGCCGCGACCGCCAGGCCCCAGCCCGCGGCCGACAGCACCACCATCAGCCCGTGCCGGTGGATCCGCGAGGCCCAGCCGCCGGTCAGACTCACCAGCATCGCTCCGGCCGGGACGGTGGCGTACTCCCCCACTGCCTTAAGGGCGTGGGGGGACCCCCATGGCCGAGCGCCCAGTCGGCGTGCAGCTCGTCGGCGAGGAACGGCAGCACGGCCATCGGCATGGCCAGGAACATCGCGGCGAGGTCGACGACGTAGGTGCCGAGGAGTTCCTTGCGGCCCCAGGCGTAGCGGGCGCCTTCCAGGATGGCGTTCAGCGAGGGCTTCGACGCCTCGTGGGAGGCGGGGGAGGGGGCGATACGGGCGATGTACGCCAGCGAGACCACGAAGGTCAGCAGGTCGGCGGCGTACGCCCAGCCGAGGCCCGCGTAGGCGACGACCACGCCCGCGACCGCCGGGCCCGCGACTCCGCCGACGGTCCAGCGCAGTGAGTTCAGCGAGGCCGCGGCGGGCATGTCGTCGTGGGCGACGATCCGGGGCCACAGGGAGTCGAGCGCCGGGCGCTGGACCGAGACCAGGGCGGAGGAGAGGGCGGCCACGGCGTACAGCGGCCAGACCGCCGGGTGCGGGAGCAGGGCGTTGAGCAGCAGGGCCGCACTCAGCACACCCTGACCGGCCTCCGTCCACACGATGAGCTTCCGCTTGTCGAGCGCGTCGGCGAGGGCGCCGCCGTACAGGCCGCAGACGATGAGCGGCAGCAGCTCTACGGCGCCGATCGCGCCGACCGCTGCGGCGGATCCGGTGAGGTCCTTCAGCTGGACCGGGAGCGCGACGAAGGTGAGGAAGCTGCCGAAGTTGCTGATCAGGCCGGACTTCCAGAGGCGGCGGAAGTCTGCGGAGGCCTTCCAGGGGGAGAGGTCGGGGAGGAGAGCGGGGGTCACTTCAGGGATGCTCGGGCCGGGCGGGACCAGCGGGCAACTGTATTTCCAGGTCCCCACTGGGGGCTCCGCCCCCAGCCCCCCGTTTCCCACCCACCCACCCGCCTCGGTCGGCATACCGCCTGCGGCGGGGGGCGGGAGGGCAAGTCACACATACCGGCTGCGGCGGGTGGGTGGGCAGGTCGCACGTGCCGGCTGCGGCGGTCGGCTGGGAGGGCAGGTCGCACATACCGGCTGCGGCGGTCGGGTGGGAGGGCAAGTCACACGTACCGGCCGCGGCGGCGGGTGGGAAGACAGGTCACCAGGGGGCCGGCGGTGGTGCCGTCAGCGCTTCCGCCAGCCTCGACAGACGGTCACGGAAGCCCCGCCGCACCCTCAAAGAGCCCCCGTTCTCCCCGGCCGCCGCGCTGACCAGGTGCTGGACCGTGTCCAGGTCCAGCTCCGCCCCCTCCGGCACGGCCAGCGTGTCATGCGCCATCGCGGCGAGTTCGCCCCCGCCGGAGCCCAACGCCAGCACCGTCACCCCGGTCCGCCGAGCCGAGTGGACCCGCTCCAGCAGCGGCGCCGGCTCCTCGGGCGCCACGACCAGCAGGGTCTCACCGCGCCGCGCCGCCTCGATCCGGCCCGGTCCGACGGCCAGGTGGGGCGGGTCGGAGGGGCGCGCGTGATGTCGTACGAGCGTCGGGGCCAGCTCGGGCGTCCCGGACCATGCCGCCTCGTCCACCAGGTGCGCGGCCAGATGCCACGGCTCGTACTCCGGCGTGCCCACCAGCAGCAGCCCGCCTCCGTGCGCCACCACCGACCCGCGCAACACCCCCGCGAATCTCCGGGTGGCCCCCAGCCACTCGGTCCCGGCGAGCACTTCCCGAAGCAACGCGACCCGTACGGCGTCCATACGCCCGCATCCTGCCGCAACCGGTCACTCGTGACGCGAAGTTCACCCGGAATTCGCCCGCCCCGGGGACATACACCGGTCCCCGTACGAAACCGGTCCCCGTACGAACCGGCCCCGCCCGAGTCGGTCCCCCCGTCCGATCCCCGTCCCAGCCCGAGCCGATGCCCGTCCGAGCCGATTTCCGTCCGAGCTGTCCCGAGCCGAGGCCAGTCCGATCCCAGAGCCGATGCCCGTCCGAGCCGATTTCCGTCCGGTGCCCGTTCGGGCCCGGATCAAGTCGATGCCCGAGCCGATCCCCTTCCACTGCCCCTCCGATCCCCCCGATCCGATCCCGTCCTATGCCTGTCCGATCCCGGCTCGAGCCGACGCCCGTCCGATCCCGCCCGAGCTGATCCCCGTCCAGTGCCGTCCGAGCCCCCGATCCGATTCCCGTCCGATCCCGGCCCGATCCGATCCCAGAGCCGATACCCGCCCGAGCCGATTTCCGTCCGATGCCTGTCCGGGCCCGGATCAAGTCGATGCCCGGGCCGATCCCCTTCCGTTGCCCCTCCGAGCCCGCCCCAGTCGATCCCCGTCCAACGCCTCCCAATGCCGCCCGATCCCCGCCCGATCCCCGCCCGAGCCCTGTCCGATCCCAGCGCGAGCCGATGCCCGAGCCGATCCCCTTCCATTGCCCCTCCGAGCCCGCCCCAGCCGATCCCCGTCCAACGCCGCCCCACCCCCGCTCGATCCCCGTCCAATCCCCACCCGAGCCCCCGATCCGATCCCGCCCAAGCCCCGCCCGATCCGAGGAGCCCCCCGATGACCGACATCACCGTCCCCTTCCGCGCCGGACATGAGGGCTATGCCAGTTTTCGGATTCCGGCGGTCGTGGGTACCGGGGACCGCACTCTTCTCGCCTTCTGTGAGGGGCGGGCCGGTTCCGCTGCCGATCATGGGGATATCGACATCGTGCTCAAGCGGTCCACGGACGGCGGGCGTACCTGGGGTCCGCTCCAGGTCGCCGCGCGTAATGGCGAGGACCTCGCCGGCAATCCCGCCCCCGTCGTCCTCGACACCGGTCGGATCCTGCTCGTGCACATCCGGGCCGCCGCCACCGCCACCGAGGACGCCATCCTGCGCGGCCGGGTCGAGGACGCCGACGGGCGGCGGGTGTGGGTGCAGCACAGCGACGACGACGGGGTCAGCTGGTCCGCGCCCAGGGAGATCACCGCGCAGGTGAAGAAGCCCGGCTGGCGCTGGTACGCCACGACGCCCGGCCACGCCCTCCAGCTCAGCTCGGGCCGCGTCCTCGTCCCCGCCAACCACACCCTGCCGCCCACCGGCGGCGACACCGGCGCCGAGCCGCGGTACAACAGCGGCCACTGCCTGCTCAGCGACGACCGGGGAGAGTCCTGGTACCTCGGTTGTCTGGACGAGAACACCGACGAGAACACCGACGGGTACATCGACGGGTACGTCAACGTGAACGAGACCACCGGCGCCGAACTCCCCGACGGCCGCGTCTACTTCAACACCCGCAACGACTCGCCCTCGCCCGGGAACCGGGCCGACACCCACTCGGCGGACGGCGGAAGGACCCTGGCCAGGCCGTTCCGGCCGCAGGCCGGGCTCACCGCACCCGTCTGCGAGGCCTCCGTCCTCCAGCTCCGCGACCCGGACCTGCTGCTCTACTCCGGCCCGGCCGACCCCGCCCGCCGCGCCCGGATGACGATCCGCGCCTCCGCGGACGGCGGCACCACCTGGCGTACCGCGTTCACCGTCGACGAACTGCCCGCCGCCTACTCCGACCTGGTCCGCGTCGACCGCGACACCGTCGGACTCCTCTACGAGACCGGCGACTTCAGCGCCTACGAGACCATCACCTTCCGCCGGGTCCCGGTCGCGCGGCTCACCTGATCCGGTGCCGTACCCGCCACGGACGTAGAGTCACCCCATGACCTCTTCCGACAGCGCACAGACCCCTGGCAAGGCCCCCGCCAAGGACCCCTGGGACCTGCCCGACGTCTCCGGGTACGTCGTCGGCGTGCTCGGCGGCACCGGACCGCAGGGCAAGGGCCTCGCCTACCGGCTCGCCAGGGCCGGCCAGAAGGTGATCATCGGCTCCCGGGCCGCCGAGCGCGCCCAGGCCGCGGCCGGGGAGCTCGGCCACGGTGTCGAGGGCGCCGACAACGCCGAGACCGCGCGCCGCAGCGACATCGTGATCGTCGCCGTACCGTGGGAGGGGCACGGCGACACGCTGAAGTCGTTGCGCGACGAACTCGCCGGCAAGCTCGTCGTGGACTGCGTCAACCCGCTCGGCTTCGACAAGAAGGGCGCCTACGCCCTCAAGCCCGAGGAGGGCAGCGCCGCCGAGCAGGCCGCCGCCCTGCTGCCGGACTCCCGCGTCACCGCCGCCTTCCACCATCTGTCGGCCGTGCTGCTCCAGGACCCCGGGATCGAGCAGATCGACACCGATGTGATGGTGCTCGGCGAGGAGCGCGCCGACGTGGAGATCGTGCAGGCCCTCGCCGGGCGCATCCCCGGGATGCGCGGCGTCTTCGCCGGGCGGCTGCGAGGCGCCCACCAGGTCGAGTCGCTGGTCGCGAACCTGATCTCCGTCAACCGCCGCTACAAGGCACACGCCGGGCTCCGCGTCACGGACGTATGACCCCATGGGGGACACTGGTCGGCGAAGCAGTTCCGAGCAGTGTCCCCGACGAGATCCGCCAGGATCCGACAGGAGTCCCCCAGTCATGTCCCCCTTGCCCCCACCCGGCCCGGCCCGGCGACTCGCCCTCTATGTCCTCGTCGTCTGCGTCCTCTCTGTGGCCGCCGCCGTCGTCTCCTTCGCCCAGGGCAGCTGGCTGGGGATCGTCTGGGTGCTGCTGGCGGGCCTGACGTCCAACATGACCTGGTACTACGTCAAGCGCGGCCGGGCCGCCGCCGGGCAGGGCAAGTCCGTCACGGGTTGATCTGGCAGATCTCGGGGGTGCCCTGCCAGAAGCGGTACAGCTCCTGGCCGCAGTAGCGCGGGAAGTCGCCCACGCCCAGGTCGCGCATGAGGGCGTCGATCAGGTCGAAGAACACGTGGTTGACCGAGGGCACCCACAGCAGCGCGAACACGAACAGCAGGCCGAACTGCGCGAACGGCTCCACCTGGCGCTTCACCTTGTACGACAGCCACGGCTCGATGACGCCGTAGCCGTCCAGGCCCGGCACCGGCAGGAAGTTCAGGATCGCCGCCGTCACCTGGAGCATGGCAAGGAACGCCAGCGCGTACTGGAAGTCGGCGGGGACGCCGTCCAGCGCGTGCAGCCAAAAAGGTGCGGTGCACACGGCCGCGAACAGCGCGTTCGTCAGCGGGCCCGCCGCCGAGATCAGGCTGTGCCTCCAGCGGCCCCGGATCCGGCGGCGCTCGATGAACACCGCGCCGCCGGGCAGACCGATCCCGCCCATGATCACGAAGAGCACCGGGAGCACGATGCTCAGCAGCGCGTGGGTGTACTTCAGCGGGTTCAGCGTGAGGTAGCCCTTCGCGCCGACCGTGATGTCGCCGCTGTGCAGGGCCGTGCGCGCGTGTGCGTACTCGTGCAGGCACAGGGAGACGATCCAGGCCGCGGTCACGAACAGGAACACCGCTATGCCCGGCTGCGACGCATATCCCGTCCAGGTGGCCCAGCCCGTCACCGCCGTCACGGCCAGGATCCCGACGAACACGGGGCTGACCCGGCGGTCGCCGCGGCGGGTGGTGGCGGTGGTCATCGGCGGGCTCCTGTACGGAAGGCGGCGGACGGTCGCGGACTGCGACCGTACCGGCCGCGGGCCCGTCCCGGAAACGTCTCGCGCCGGCCGTCCGGTTCCTGGACCCTGGAGGGATGCCACGGATGAGGGTGTTCTACGAGGACTGGCAGATGGGCTGCTGTGGCACGCCGTTCGCGGTGGGCGACGAGGTGGCGTGGAAGCTGGTCGCCTACCCCGAGCAGGACCGGCGGGAGAACGCCGGGTACGCCGAGGCGTGGGTGGAGAACCACGGCGGCCCGGACCGTGCGACCCCCGGCCGGGTCCACGCCGTCGACCTGGTCCACGAGGAGTACGGCTACCTCCTGCCCGACCCCGGGTTCGAAGCCGTGGCGCCGGAGGGCGGGACCGTCGTCCGGGGCATGGGGCGCTGCCTCGAACCAGTACCCGGGACCGTCACGCTGGAGCCCGTGGACAGTTGCCCGAAGTGGTTCGGGGAGGTGGACCGCGGCACGGTGGACGGCATGGGGAGGGTCCGCCGCACCTGCGGTGTCCTCGTCACCCTGGACGCCCCGGACACCGCGCACGTCCTTCGGGCCCCGTACCTCCCGGACGAGCTTGAGGACTGATATGGGCAATATGTTCGAATTTTTGCGACGTTATCGCGCCACATCCCCGGTGAGACCCGGCGAGCGGCCCTGATGGCACCTGAGGCACCGGCGACAATGGTCCCCGTGCGCTACCGGCTCCTCGGCACCACCCAGGTACTCCGCCCCGACGGCACGGCCGTCCCGGTCGGCGGGGCGCGGTTGCGTGCCCTGCTGGGCGTGCTCGCGCTCCGGGCCGGGCGGACCGTGCCCGTGGGCGTGCTCGTCGACGAGGTGTGGGGCGCCGACCCGCCCGGCGACGCCGCGGGGGCGCTCCAGGCGCTCGTCGGACGGCTGCGCCGTACCCTCGGCGCGGACGCCGTCGCCTCCGCCGACGGCGGCTACCGGCTCACCGCCGCGCCCGACGACGTCGATCTCACCCGGTTCGAACGGCTGGCCGGCGACGGCCGGCGGGCCCTCGCCGACGGCGACCCGGCCAAGGCCGCCGCCGTCCTGGACGACGCGCTCGCCCTGTGGCGCGGCCCGGCGCTCGCCGACCTGCCCGACCACACCGCCGAGGCGGCCCGCTGGGAGACCCGCCGCCTCGACGCCCTGCGCGCCCGGCACGCCGCCGCCCTCGCCCTCGGACACGCCGAGCAGTCCCTGCCCGAGCTGACCGCCCTGTGCGACAGCCACCCGCTGGACGAGCCCCTGCAGGCGCTGCGGCTGCGCGCCCTGCGCGACGCCGGCCGCCCCGCCCAGGCGCTGGCCGCCTACGAGGACGTACGACGGCTGCTCGCGGACCGGCTCGGTTCCGACCCCGGCCCCGAACTGCGCGCCCTGCACGCCGAGTTGCTGACGGAAGACCCCCGGGAGCCCGAGAGCCCCGTCCTCGGCAATCTGCCCGCCCGGCTCACCTCCTTCGTCGGCCGGGAAGCCGACATCGAGGCCATCGGCGCCGATCTCACCGCCGCCCGCCTCGTCACCTTGCTCGGGCCCGGCGGCGCCGGGAAGACCAGGCTGTCCCAGGAGGCCGCCGAGGCCGTACGGCACACCGTCCGGGACGGAGTGTGGCTGGCCGAACTGGCGCCCGTGGACGACCCGGAGGCCGTACCGCAGGCCGTGCTCACCGCGATCGGCGCCCGCGACACCCTCCTGCACGGCGCCGGCGCCGAGACCATGCGGGCGGTCGCCGACCGGTACGACGACCCCCTCGAACGGATCGTGGAGCACTGCGCCCGGCGCCGGATGCTGATCGTCCTGGACAACTGCGAGCATGTCATCGAGGCGGCCGCCCGGCTCGCCGAGCGCCTGCTGGCCCGCTGTCCGGGGCTGACCGTCCTCGCCACCAGCCGCGAACCCCTCGGCGTGCCGGGGGAGTTGCTGCGCCCGGTGGAGCCGCTGCCGGAGCCGGTCGCGCTACGGTTGTTCGCCGACCGGGGCGCGGCGGCCCGGCCCGGATTCCGGGTCGAGGACGATCCCGGGGCCTGCGCCGAGATCTGCCGGCGGCTCGACGGACTGCCCCTCGCGATCGAGCTGGCCGCCGCCCGGCTGCGGATGCTGACCCCGCGCCAGATAGCCGACCGGCTCGACGACCGCTTCCGGCTGCTGACTTCGGGCAGCCGTACCGTACTGCCCCGCCAGCAGACCCTCCGCGCGGTCGTGGACTGGTCCTGGGAGCTGCTGGACGCGGACGAACGGGACGTCCTCGCCCGGCTGTCCGTCTTCGCCGGCGGCTGCGACCTGGCCGCCGCCGAGGCCGTGTGCGGCCCCGTCGCCCTGGACGCCCTCGGCTCCCTGGTCGACAAGTCCCTGGTGGTCGCCGCTCCCGCGGCCGAGGGCGGGATGCGCTACCGGCTCCTGGAGACCGTCGCCGAGTACGCCGGTGAACGGCTCGACGAGGCCGGCCGCCGCACCGACGCCGAACGCGCCCACCTGACGTACTACCGCGAACTCGCCCGCACCACCGACCCGTTGCTGCGCGGCCCCGAACAGCGCACCGCCATCGACCGGTTCCAGCTGGAGTACGAGAACCTGCGCACCGCGCTGCGGCACGCCGTCGCCGCGCGGGACGAGCAGGAGGCGCTGTGCCTCGTGCTGTCCCTGGTCGTCTTCTGGCAGATGCGGGACCAGCGCATCGAGACCCGCGCCTGGTGCGAGGAGGCCATGGCGCTCGGCCCCGACCCCTTCGCCGAACCCGTCCGGCCCGCCCAGCCGGTGTGGCAGCGCTGCACCGACGCCCCGCCCCCGTACACCGGCGAGATCCTCGCCGAGGCCCGGCGCGGCGTCCACCTCGCACATCTCGCCTGCATGGACCATGACCTGGACACCTGGCAGACCCCCGCCGCGCAGGCCAAACTGCACGCCATCACCCGGGTCTACGAACCGGGGCTGCCGCAGGCCTGCCGTACGCCCGGCCTGCTGTGGTTCTTCGCCGTGATGCTGACCGGCGGTGCGGGCCGGATGCGGGAGGTCATCGACGCCTGCGTGCGGACCTGCCGGAAGACGCCCGGCTTCGAGTGGGAACTGGCCGGCGCCCTGCAGTTGCGCGCCAATCTCCTCGCCAACCGCGCCGCCTGGGCCGGCAACGCCACCCGCGACGCCGAGGAGGCCCTGGAGATCTTCCGCCGCCTCGGCGACGCCTGGGGTATCGCCGAGGCGCTGTCCGCCCGTGGCGAGGCCCATGAACGCCAGGGCGCCTACCAGGAGGCCGCCGCCGACTACCGGGCCGCCATCGAACACGCCGAACGCCTCGGCGCCCGCGGGCAGTTGGCGATCCTGCGCGCCCGCCTCGGCAGCGTGCTCATGGAGGTGGGGAACATGGAGCGCGGCGAGCAACTGCTCCGGGAGGTCATCGCGAGCCAGGAGGGCTCCCACAACGAGGCGATGCCCGCCGCCCGGCTGTTCCTCGCCTGCTGGCTGGGACTGACCGGCCGCACCGCCGAGGCCCGGGAGCAACTGCGCCTGCTGCGCGAGGAGTTCAGGATCGCGCACTTCGTCGTCTTCGACTCCATGATTCTCACCCAGGAGGCCTGGCTGGACGCCCTCGACGGGCGTGCCGAGGACGCCCTGGACCGGACCCGGCGGGCGTTGCGCCTCGCGCAGGACCCGCTCGCGAAGGCAGTGGCCCCGCACCTGGACTCCGTGTGCCTCTACGCCGCGGCGATGGCCCTCGCCCGCCTCGACGGCGGCAGCCGTGCCGCCGACGCCGCGCGCTGCCTGGGCGCCAGCCACGCCCTGCTGCCGTCCGGGCACATCCTCTCCGGCGTCGAGCGCCGGTGCCGCGACATGGCCGAGGACCGGATCCGGGAGTCCCTGGACGAGCCGGCCTACCGGGCCGCGTACGCCGAGGGCGGTGGCCTCTCCCTCGCGGAGGCCACCGCCCTGGTCTGAGCCGCCCCGGTCGGGATGGGGGAACGTCAGCTCTTCGTGCGGAACTTGTGGATCGCGATCGGCCCCATGACCGCCGTGATCGCCACCGACCAGATGACCGTCACCCACACGTCGTGGGCCACCGGGCCGCCGACCATCAGCCCGCGGGCCGCGTCGGCGAGCGTGGACAGCGGGTTGTAGTCGGTGAAGCTCCGCAGCCAGCCGGGCATCGACTTGGTCGGGGCGAAGATCGAGGAGCCGAACTGCAGCGGGAACAGCACCAGGAAGCCCACGCCCTGCACCGACTGCGCGCTCTTCAGCATCACGCCGAGGGTGAGGAACACCCACATGATCGAGGAGGCGAACAGCGCGGACAGGCCCACGGTCGCGAACAGGCCGGCCCAGTGGTGGATGTGGAACCCCACCAGAACGGCGACGACCATCAGGATGACCGTGGCGAACAGCATCCGCACCAGCTCGACGGCGATCTTCGCGAACAGCACGGACCCGCGCCCGATCGGCAGCGTCCGGAAGCGGTCCATGACCCCGCTGTTGAAGTCCTGGCTGAACCCGGTGCCGACGCCCTGCGACAGGGTCATGCTCATCATCGCGATCATGCCCGGGATGACGTACTGCACGTAGTCGCCCTGGCCGCCGCCGAGCGCCTGCCCGATGGACCCGCCGAAGACGTACACGAACAGCAGGGTGAAGACGATCGGCATGAACAGCGCGTCGAACATCGACTCCGGGTCCTGGCGGATCCAGAGCAGATTACGGCGGATAAGCGCGCCGGTGTGCCGCAGATGTCCGCGCAGCGGGATCCGGACATCGGTCGAAGTGACTGCGGTGGCGCTCATACGGCGACCTCCTCGCGGGTGTCTGCGGGCGTGACGTCCTGCGGGGCACTGGCGCGATGGCCGGTGAGGGACAGGAACACCTCGTCCAGGCTGGGAAGTTCGGTGGTGATGGAGGAGATCGTGATGCCGCGCGCGGTCACCGCGCCGACCACGGCCGTCAGCTGTTCGTCGCTGAGGATCGGCACCAGCAGGGTCCCGGACTCGGTGTCCACGGTGGTGGTCGCGAGCCCGGTGATGCCCAGCTCGTCCAGCATCGCGGCGAGCGGGCGCAGCTGCAGGGGGTCGACCGGGCGGACCCGGAGCGTCCGCCCGCCGACGCGGGACTTCAGCTCCTCGATCCCGCCGGTGGCGATGACCTTGCCGCGGTCCACCACGGTCAGCTCGGAGGCGAGCTGTTCGGCCTCCTCCATGTACTGGGTGGTCAGCAGCACGGTGACGCCGTCGCCGACCATCGCCTTCACCTCGTCCCAGACCTCGTTGCGGGTACGGGGGTCGAGCCCGGTGGTCGGCTCGTCGAGGTAGAGCACGGCCGGCCGGCCGATCATGGAGGCGGCGAGGTCGAGCCGCCGCCGCATACCGCCGGAGTACGTGCTCGCGGGCCGCTTGGCCGCCTCCGTCAGGGAGAACCGCTCCAGCAGTTCGTCGGCGCGGGCGCGGGCGTCCTTGCGGGACAGGTCCAGCAGCCGGCCGATCATGTACAGGTTCTCCCAGCCGGGCAGCTTCTCGTCGACGGAGGCGTACTGCCCGGTGAGCCCTATGACCCGGCGCAGCTGCCGCGGCTGCCGTACGACGTCGTAGCCGGCCACGGTGGCCTGTCCGGCGTCGGGGGTGATCAGGGTGGACAGGATCCGTACGAGGGTGGTCTTACCGGCGCCGTTCGGACCGAGCACACCCATCACGGTGCCCTCGCGTACGTCCAGGTCGACACCGTCCAGCGCCTTGGTCTCGCCGTAGTGCTTGACCAGTCCCCGCACCGTCACTGCGTGGCTTACGCCGACGGGGTTGTCATCGATTCGCGTCATGGGGAAGACGGTGCCAGCGCCTGCCGACAAACCACCGACAGCCGACCGACACCGCGCCGACACCCCTGGGGGCGGAGCCCCCAGGGAGAGTGCCCCCCCACAAGGGGACAGCCCGCCGACGGGGGATGATCGGCGGGCTGTCCGAGGGTGTTGCCGCAGTGGTCTAGTGAACGGAGTGCTCCTCCAGCGGGAACGTCCCGCCGATCACATCCTCCGCGAACGCCTTGGCCGCGTCACCCATGACCGCACGCAGGTCGGCGTACTGCTTGACGAACTTCGGGACGCGACCGGAGGTCAGCCCCAGCATGTCGGTCCACACCAACACCTGCGCATCCGTCTCCGCACCGGCGCCGATACCGACGGTGGGAATGTGCAGCACCCGCGTCACCTCGGCCGCCAGCTCCGCCGGAACCAGTTCGAGGACGACCGCGAACGCACCCGCGTCCTGGACGGACTTCGCGTCGCGCAGGAGCTGCTGGGCCGCTTCCTCGCCCCGGCCCTGCACGCGGTAGCCCATGGCGTTCACGGACTGCGGGGTCAGGCCGATGTGGGCCATGACCGGGATGCCCGACTCGACCAGGAGCTGGATCTGTTCGTGCGAGCGCTCGCCGCCCTCCAGCTTGACCGCGCCGACCCCGGCCTCCTTCACCAGCCGGGTCGCCGAGCGCAGCGCCTGCACCGGGCCCTCCTGGTAGGAGCCGAAGGGGAGGTCGCCGACGATCAGGGCGCGCTGCGTGCCGCGGACCGCGGCCGCCGACAGCATCGTCATCTCGTCGAGGGTGACGGGCACGGTCGACTCGTACCCGAGGTGACAGTTGCCCGCCGAGTCGCCGACCAGGATCACCGGGATCCCGGTCTCGTCGAAGACGGACGCGGTCATCGCGTCGTAGGCGGTGAGCATGGGCCACTTCTCGCCCCGCTCCTTGGCGAGGGCGATGTCGCGGACGGTGATGCGACGGGTGCCCTTCCCCCCGTACAGCGCCTTGCTGCCGTCGGAAGGCTTCGTGTGGGCAGCCGAAAGCTGCGTCATGGCAACGGCTCCTTCAGTCATCTCGAGGCGCCCTGACGGCGTCCCCGGATCGTCTCCATGGTGGCACCTCGTGCCAGTCAGGACCAGGGGGGTCCCCTGTGATCCCCGCCCATGGCCGATCCGCGCTCTTGCCGGAAGCAAGCGATCCCTGAGCGAGCTGTGTAAGCCCTTGGTAAAGAAATAAGATACGAGACCGTTCCGTATCGGAATGGCCGTACGCTCGACTACATGACAAGTCCCGTCCCTGCCTCCCGGATACCGGAAGCGGTGCACCGGCGCCGCTGGGCGATCCTCGGCGTACTGATGCTGAGCCTGCTCATCGTGGTGCTCGACAACTCGATCCTGAACGTCGCGATCAAGACCATTTCCAGCCCCGCGCCGACCGGCCTCGGCGCCACCCAGGGCCAGATCGAGTGGGCGATCAACGCCTACACCCTCGTCTTCGCCGGCCTGCTGTTCACCGCCGGCCTCATCGGCGACCGCCTCGGCCGCAAGAAGGTGCTGCTCGGCGGCATCGCCGTGTTCGGCATCGGCTCCGCGCTCGCCGCCGAGTCCGGCTCGCCGGGCCAGCTGATCGCCTACCGCGCCCTGATGGCCCTCGGTGCCGCCTTCGTCATGCCCGCCACCCTGGCCGTCCTGATGAACGTCTTCGAGCGCGAGGAGCAGCCGAAGGCCATCGGTATCTGGGCGGGCGGTGTGGGACTCGCCATCGCCATCGGGCCGATCACCGGCGGTGCGCTGCTCGACCACTTCTGGTGGGGCTCGGTCTTCTTCATCAACGTGCCCATCGTGATCATCGCGCTGATCCTGATGACCTGGCTGGTGCCCGACTCCAGGGACCCCAAGCCGGGCCGCCTCGACCCCGTCGGCGTCGTGCTGTCCGTCGTCGGCCTCGTGCTGCTGGTCTACGGCATCATCAAGGGCGGCGAGCTGGCCGACTTCACCGACCCCAAGGTGCTGGCGACCATCATCGCCGGCCTCGTCGTCCTGGCCGGTTTCGTCGTCTTCGAGAAGCGCAGCGACCACCCGTCGCTCGACGTCACCTACTTCAAGAACAAGGTCTTCTCGGCCGCCATGAGCGCCATCGCGCTGGTCTTCTTCGCGCTGATGGGCGTCACGTTCTTCAGCGTGTTCTACACCCAGAGCGTGCGTGGCTACTCACCGCTGCAGTCCGGTCTGCTGCTGCTGCCACTGGCCGCCGCACAGTTGATCTTCGCGCCGCGCGCCCGGCTGGTCGTCGAGCGGTTCGGCAACAAGGCCACCACCACCGCCGGCCTGGTCCTGATCGCCGCCACACTGGCCGCGTTCGCCGGCTTCGAGGCCGACACCCCGATCTGGCTGCTCGAGGTCGTCTTCTTCCTCATGGGCACCGGCATGGCGCACATCATGACGCCGACCTCGGTCGTCATCATGCAGGCGCTGCCGCGCGAGAAGGCCGGCTCCGCCTCCGCGCTCAGCAACACCTTCCGCCAGGTCGGCGGCGCCCTCGGCATCGCCGTCCTCGGCTCGGTGCTCGCCACGTCGTACCGCAACGGCATCGAGGGCAAGCTCGGCATGCTGCCGCCCGGCCTGCGCGACACGGCCGCCGAGTCCATCGAGGCCACCCTCGGCGTCGCCGGCAAGCTCGGCCCGCAGGGCAAGGCCCTGGTCAGCCCCGCCAACGACGCGTTCCTGCACGCCATGCACGTCACCGCGCTGTGCGGGGTGGGTGTCGCGCTGATCGGCGCCGTGGTGACGGCCCTGTTCCTGCCGGGCAGGCCGCCGGCCGCTCAGCAGGGCGAGAAGGAAACGGAGTTGGTCGCGGCCGCGGACTGACGACTGACGCGGACCGCGGGTTGAACGGGGGGAGGAGGTCGCTGCGGGACAATTCCCGTAGCACGCGAGAGGACGGACAAGAAGTGAGCCTTGCCGAGAGCCGGCCGCGACCGGACGGGCCCGTGCGGGGACGCCCCCGCAGCGAGGCCGTGGAACGCGCCATCGTGGAAGGCGTGATGAAGCTCCTGGAGGACGGCGTACCGCTCGCCGAACTCTCCATCGAGCGCGTCGCACGCACGGCCGGGGTCGGCAAGGCCACCATCTACCGCCGCTGGAGCGGCAAGGAGGAGCTGTTCGTCGACGTCGTACGCGCCGCCGAACCCCCCGACCCCGAACTCCCCGGCACCTCCCTGCGCGACGACCTCGTCGCGCTGCTGGAGCATCTGCGCCAACGCGGCCTCGCCAGCCGTTCGTCGGCGCTGCTGCACAACGTGTACGCGCAGATGAAGTCCAGCCCCAGGATCTGGTCGGAGTACCACAAAGCCGTCGTCGCGCCCCGCCGCGCCCTCGCCATGGCGGCGCTGCGCCGGGCGCGCGAGAACGGCGAAGTGCGGCCGGACGTCGACCCGGACCTGGCCATCGACATGATCGTCGGCCCGATGCTCGTGCGCACCATCATGCGCCCCGACGCCGACCTGCCCGAGGACCTGGCGGAACGGATCGTCGACGCGGCCCTGGAAGGCCTACGGCCCGTCAGCTCGACAGCCTCGTAGCATCAATGTGCGCGTTTCGTCACAACCCCGGGCGTCCCGGGGGTGAACGGAACTCCCCGCACCGCCTTGTTCGTCCTCGTCTTCCGTACGGCCGTCATGGGACGGCGGGAACGTAGCCGATCATCCCCTAGGGTCGGAAGAGCACGGGGGAACGACGGTGTGCACGGCAGGCAGTGAGGCAGACGGTATGGCGCAGCAGGCGTACATGACGGAGACGGCGGACGGCGGCTCGGGGCCCGAGCGACCGGGATCCCGGCTTCGGCGCCTGATGCACCGCCTCTTCGCCGGCTGGCGCGGTGATCCGCACATCTGGCGCCGCGGCATCGTCCTGGCCGCGCTCGCCCTGATCCTGGCCCTGGTGATGCTGCTGCACTCGCGCATCCCGAACCGGGTGGGCAACCTCGGCAGCCTCACCGAGACGTTTCTGCCCTGGCTGGGGCTCGCCGTTCCGGTGCTCATCCTCCTCGGCCTGATCCGGAAGTCGGCGACCGCGCTGATCGCCGTGCTCCTCCCGGCGATCGTGTGGCTGAATCTCTTCGGCGGGCTGCTCACCGACAAGTCGGGCTCGGGCGGGGACCTGATGGTGGCCACCCACAACGTCAACGCCGAGAATCCCGACCCGGCCGGGACCGCCCGCGACGTGGCCGCCTCCGGTGCCGACATCCTGGCGCTGGAGGAGGTCCCCGGCACCGCCGTGGCCGTCTACGAGGAGGCGCTCGCGCCGACGTACAAGTACCACGCGGTCGTCGGCACGGTCGGCCTGTGGAGCAAGTACCCGATGAGCGACGTCCAGGCCGTCGACATCAAGCTCGGCTGGAAGCGGGCGATGCGGGCCACCGTGACCACCCCCAAGGGGCCGCTCGCGGTGTACGTCGCCCACATGCCCTCGGTGCGGGTGAAGATGGAGGCCGGGTTCACCGCCCGGCAGCGCGACAAGAGCGCCGACGCGCTCGGCGAGGCCATCGCCGACGAGCCCCTGAAACAGGTCGTCCTGCTCGGCGATCTGAACGGCACGATGAACGACCGTTCGCTCAACGCCGTCACCTCCCAGATGCGCTCCACGCAGGGCGCGGCCGGCAGCGGCTTCGGGTTCAGCTGGCCGGCGTCGTTCCCGATGGCGCGGATCGACCAGATCATGGTCAGGGGCGCCGAGCCGGAGAGCTCCTGGACGCTGCCGCGCACCGGCAGCGACCACTTGCCGGTGGCCGCTCGTGTGAAGCTGGACACGTCGTCGTAACCGAGGGGAATACTGGGTCTGAGAGACTTTGTTCCGTAGCTGAACATAGACAGGTACGGAACCCGCTCTCTCTGAAAGGCAAAGGCCCTTCATGCCCCTGGCCCTGCTCGCTCTGGCCGTCGGCGCATTCGGAATAGGTACGACCGAGTTCGTGATGATGGGCCTGCTGCCCGACGTCGCGGACGACCTGCACATCTCGATCCCCGCCGCCGGGCACCTGGTCTCGGCGTACGCGCTGGGCGTGGTGATCGGCGCCCCCCTGCTGGCCGCGCTCACGGCCCGCATGTCCCGCCGTACGGTCCTGATCGCCCTGATGGCGATGTTCGTGGCGGGCAACGCACTGTCGGCCTTCGCCCCCGGCAACGGCTCCCTGCTCGCCGCCCGCTTCCTCAGCGGCCTGCCGCACGGCGCCTTCTTCGGCGTGGGCGCGGTCGTCGCCACGGCGATGGTCCCGCCGGAGCGCAAGGCCCGCTCCGTCTCCCTGATGTTCCTCGGCCTGACCGTGGCCAACGTCGCGGGTGTCCCGGTAGCCACGCTCATCGGCCAGCACCTGGGCTGGCGGGCCACCTTCCTGGGCGTGAGCGTGATCGGCGTGGCGGCGATCGCCTCCCTCGCCCTCCTGATCCCCCACGACCGGGCGCACGCCGCCTCCTCTGCCGGGCTGCGCGGCGAACTGGCCGCCCTGCGCTCCCTGCCGGTCTGGCTGGCCCTCGGTACGACGGTGGCGGGCTTCGGCGCGCTCTTCGCGGCCTACAGCTACGTCACCCCGATGCTGACGGACGCGGCGGGCTACGCCGAGTCGAACGTGACGCCGCTGCTCGCGCTGTTCGGCGTGGGCGCCACGGCCGGCAACCTGCTCGGCGGGCGCCTGGCGGACCACTCACTGCGGGGCACGCTGTTCGGCGGCCTGGCCTCCCTGGGGCTCGTCCTGCTCCTCTTCCCGCTGCTGATGCGGGCGGAGTGGAGCGCGGCCCTGGCAGTGACCCTGCTGGGCATGGCGGCGTTCATCACCGGCTCACCGCTCCAGCTGATGGTGATGGAGAAGGCGTCGGCGGCCCCCTCCCTGGCCTCCTCCGCCAACCAGGCGGCCTTCAACCTGGCCAACGCCGGCGGCGCCTGGACCGGCGGCCTGGCCCTCGCGGCGGGCTTCGGTACGACGTCCCCGGCACTGGCCGGCGCGCTGCTGGCGGCGCTGGGGCTGGGCGTCGCGGGGGTGGCGTACGCGGTCGACCGACGCCGGGTGATTCCGTCCGCGGCACGGGAGAGGCTGGTCGCGGCCCACGTGCCGGAGGGGGCGGGGGCGCTGCACCGCTGACTTGCCCACCTGAGCGAGTCCGCGTGACGCACAACGCAAAGGGGGCGTGAGGTCACCAGGACCTCACGCCCCTCGCCCCTCAACGGAGCGTCAGCGCGTCAGCGCGTCAGTGCTTCTTCGCGTACGACTGCACGTAACCACCCGCCGGCGAACCGACACCCGTCACGTCGTCGTAGCCCTTGACCGCCGACAGCGAGCTGTCCTTGCCCAGGCTGCGTGCCGAGTACAGCAGGCCGCCCTTCGCGTCGAAGCCGTTGGCGAAGTCCACGCGGGCGACCGCCAGGCCGGAGCCGGTCGGGTTGTCCGTGACGTCGTGGAAGACGCCCTGCTTGCCGTACTTGGCGTAGATCGTCGGGTTGGCGAAGCCGATCGCCTTGCCGCCGTGCGCCTCCTGGGCCAGCGCCTGGACCGCCGCGATCACCGGAGCGGCGAGCGAGGTGCCGCCGATGCGGTACTCGCTGTACTGCTGCGAGCCGTCCGGGAAGGTCTGGGTCTGGCCGACCAGGAAGCCGGTGTTCGGGTCGGCGATGGCCGCGATGTCCGGGACGACGCGGTTGCCGGCGGCGTTGTTGGCCGTGGCCAGCGCGTTCGGGACGATGCCCTTCTGGTAGTACGGCTGCGGCACGGTCTTGCTGGTGCCGCCGCCCGCGCCCGAGGTGAACGCGCCGGGGAAGTTCGTCCAGCTCTTGCCGTCGGCCGACAGGGTCGCCTTCTCGGTGCCCCAGCCGGTCTCCCACTGGTACTTGTCGCCCTTGCCGACGGCCAGCGAGGTGCCGCCGACCGCCGTCACCCACGCCGAGTTGGCCGGGGTGTCGACCTGCTTCGTACCGGACTTGGCGGCCTGGTCGCCGTCGTCACCGGAGGAGAAGTAGAAGCCGATGCCCTGCACCGCGCCCAGCTGGAAGACCTGGTCGTAGGCGGCCGCGAGGTCCGGCGTCTGGTTGGCCTCGATGTCGCCCCAGGAGTTGGAGACGATGTCGGCGAGGTGGTTGTCGACCACCTTGCTGAGGGAGTCCAGCAGGTCGGCGTCGTAGCAGGAGGCCGCACCGACGTAGGTGATGTCGGCGTCGGGGGCGACGGCGTGTGCGGCTTCCACGTCGAGGGTCTCCTCGCCGTACCAGCCGGCCGCGCCGCACTCCTTGGTCTTGGTGTAGTTGTTCGGCAGCACCTGGTGCAGCTGGCCGGTCTTCCAGGCCGCGTCGCCGTTCTTCAGCGCGTACTTGCCCGCGTCGAAGGCGATGGTCGGCGAGGCGTAGGCGTCGGTGATGGCGATGCGGACGCCCTTGCCGGTGTAGTCGCCGGCGCCGTAGGCGGCGCGCAGCTGCTTGCCGGTGTACCCCTTGATCGCGTACGGGATCTTACCGCCGTACGCGTCCGGCAGGGTCGTTGCGATGTTCGAGCCGTAGTACGACGAGAACGGCCCGGCGTTCTTGAACACGGCGTCCGGCGGCGGCAGCTGGTCGTCGTGGTTGGACTTGTGCGGGGCGTTGTCCAGGCCGGTGACGGTCAGGACGGCGCCCTTCAGGCTGTCCGGCACGGAGGCCGTCTGCGCCGGGGCGCGGTAGGTCGCCGAGCCCTTGGCGTAGTTGTGCAGCTGGGTGCCGAAGGCCTTCTCGGCGGCGGCCACGTCACCGGAGACGGCGACGTAGTGCGAGGTGACCCCGGTGACCTTCAGGCCGGCCGACGTCAGCCAGGACTTGACGGCGGCCACCTGCGCCTTGGTGGCCCCGAACTGGGCCTGCGCCTTCTTGGCGCTCAGGTACTTGCCGTAGAGCGGCGAGCTGGGGTCGGACACGGCCTTGGCGTAGGCCGCGAGGCCCGCCGCGTTCTTGCCGGCCAGGTAGACCCGGGCGTTCACCTGGGCGCTGTCCGAGGTCGCGCCCTTGTCCGCCTTGGCCGTGGCCCACAGCGGCTTGGTGCCCTTCAGTGCCTCACGGGCGGGGCTGTCCGCGGCGTGTGCCGCGGGTATGCCCAGCGCCAGCGCGCCGGCGACCATGGGCAGTGTCGCTGCCATGCTCATGGCGCGCAGCTTGGCGCGGTTGGATCTCATAGAACCCCCTGCGATGCGGTTCGCATGCATGTAGTGGTCGGTACGTCATGCATCCGCGCGCCGGCCCGCGGCGGTTCGGCCGGCCGTATGGATCACACGATGGGGGCCACTCTGTCGATGAACCGTTCATGCCAGGGGAAGGTAAAGGTCAAGAAAAGCTCAAGTAGCCGCCAGGTGGGGCGATTTGCGACGTTTATCCTTACAGCTGTGTTACGAAACGACTTGCCCGCTGTTCATGAACGCGGTTTCGCTCCCCGCTCCTTGAGTATCCCCGCCATCACCTGAAGCTCCGACTGCTGCGCGTCGACCATCCCCTGCGCGAGCCGCTTCTCCACGCCGACGGTGCACTTGGCCACGCATCCCTCGGCCATGTGGATGCCGCCCTTGTGATGGTCCGTCATCAGCTGCAGATACAGGATCTCGGCCTGCTTGCCGCTCAGCGACTGGAGCTTCTTCAGCTCCGTGTTCGTCGCCATGCCCGGCATCAGCGAACCGTCCCCGCGCTCGGGCATGTCACCCATGCCCATCCAGGCCATCGGCGGCTTGGCCGACACCTTCGGCAGTGCCCACAGATCCAGCCAGCCGAGCAGCATGCCGCGCTGGTTGGCCTGCGTCTGCGCGATGTCGTAGGCGAGTCGCCGCACCTCCTCGTTCTTGGTGCGGTCCCGGACGATGTACGACATCTCGACGGCCTGCTGGTGGTGTACGGCCATGTCCCGCGCGAACCCGGCGTCCGCCGACTCCGCGCCCGGCGTCGTCGTCGCCGAGCCGCCGCCGGAGTCCTCGGCGACCGCGTACGTGATCGCGCCGGCCGCGACGAGCACCGCCGCCGCGGCGCCCGCGATCCATCCGACGTGCCGACGCCTCACTTCATGACCCCGCCGGTGCAGGGGGCGCCCGGCTCGGGCGTCTGCTTGCCCTGGACATAGGTGGCGAAGAACTTGTCCACCTCGGGGTCGCTCGCGCTCTTGACGCTCACCTGGTGGCCCCACGCCGACAGGATCAGCGGGGCGGCCTGGTTCTCGTACGGGCTCATCAGCGAGAACGGCGTCTTCTTCACCTTGGCCGCGAGCGCGTCGATGTCGGCCTTGTTCGCCTTGCCGGTGTACGTCACCCAGACCGCGCCGTGCTCCAGCGCGTGCACGGCGTTCTCGTCCTGCACCGGCTTGGTGTAGACGTCGCCGTTGCAGTTGAGCCAGACCGGGTTGTGGTTGCCGCCGACCGGCGGGTGCATCGGGTACGACACCTTGCTCGTCACGTGGGTCCGCGCCAGCTTGCCGGACCAGGTCTGCACGCCGTCCTTGCCGGCGACCCAGTGTCCGGAGTCACCGGAGCTCTTGGAGTCGCTCGCGGTGTCCTTCTTGCCGGACTGGGAGTGCACGAGGACCACACCGCCGACCACCAGGCCGGCGACGATCACCACGCTCGCGGCGATGGTGAGCAGGCGGTTGCGGCGCTCGCGCGAACGCTCGGCGCGGCGCATCTCCTCTATGCGCGCCTTGCGTGCCGCGTTGCTGTTCTTGGCGGAACCCATGAGGTGTCCTTCTGGGGAAAAGGGCCGGCAACGGGAAGGGTGGGGCCCGCTGATCGTAATGGGGCAGGGGGCGGCTTCCGTAGGGAGGGCACGGCAAAGGAACGACCGGGGAGCGGGGAAAGCGGGGCCACGGGATAATTTGAACCGGGGATGCGGATTACCTACGCTCGCGGTATGCGGCTCCTGCGCTCCACCGACCTGGCCCTGCGCGTCCTGATGCGCCTGGCCGTCGCAGCCGACGACGCCACCCCCACCACCCGCCAGGTCGCGGCGGACATGGACGTGCCGTACACGCACGCCGCGAAGGTCGTCGCCGAACTCCAGCACCTGGGCCTCGTCGACGCCCGGCGCGGCCGGGGCGGCGGCCTCGCCCTCAGCACCGAGGGCCGTAGGGCGTCGGTCGGCGCGGTGGTGCGCACCTTCGAGGGCGACGGCGACGTGGTCGACTGCGAGGGGACGACGGGTACGGCCCCCTGCCCGCTGAACACCGGCTGCCGGCTGCGCGGGGCCCTGCGCCGGGCCCAGGAGGCGTTCTTCGCCGCGCTGGACCCGGTCACCGTGGACGAGATCGTCGCCGACCCGACAGGCCCGCTCCTGCTGGGTATCTCCCGGGGCCCGCAAACCGGTTGACGGCTTTCGTCGCGCCGCGTTCATCAGTGGGCGTTAAGGTGCGCGCGTGACGGAGGGGAACCGCGGGACGGATGACGAACGGTGGCACGAGTTCGTCAGGGAGTTCGAGGAGAGCAGGGGGATCCACGAGCCGAGCGCGGCCGAGCGCGAGGCCGGGGCCGAGGTCGCCACGAAGCGTCCGCGACGCCGAGGGCTCATGGTGGCGACGGCCGTCGCCGGTGCCGTGGCCGTGGTGGCCGGGGTGGGATTCTGGCTGAGCGCGGGACACGGGACGCGGCACGAGACGGCGGACAAGGCGGCGGGCCATGCGCCGGCCTCCTCCTCGCGGCGGCCGGCGAAGGCGACGGAGCCGGAGCGCTCGGCCGAGCCGTCCACGGCGCCGGCCTCGATGCTCACCCTGGACGAGGCGTTCCCGGCACACGTCGGCGGCTACACCAAGGTCTACCAGACAGGTGGCCGGCGCTGCACGGGCGCGATCGGCCCGAACCTGACCGCGCTGATCAAGGAGAGCAAGGGCTGTCAGGGCGTGATCGGGGCCCTGTACAAGGATGCGTCGGACAACCAGTACACGATCGTCGCGTTCGGTATGAAGGACCAGGCCGACGTCATCCGCCTGACCACCATCTTGACCATGAACGACACGGACTATGAGGTGCCGGTGCTGGTGCCGCCCGCTGGATCCGGTCTCAAGACGCTGCCGGCGGACAGCGCGGTGTCGCAGGCCTTCGCCGCGGACGACAACCTGCTGGTGGTCGGCATGGCCCAGTGGTCGGACGGTCACGCCGGCGACTTCGGGGGCCTGAACGACAGGCTCCGGCCGCTCATGGAGAAGGTGCGGAAGGAGGACGAAGCGCACCACCGCGGCTGAGCGGTCAGGCGGCCCGCCCCGCCAGCCACAGGTCCGGGCCGAACACCTCGTAGTGGATGTCGGCCGGGGCCACGCCCTTCTCGATCAGCTGGGCCCGCACCGCGCGCATGAACGGCAGCGGTCCGCACAGGTACGCGCGCGTGCCCTCGGCCACCGCGATGTCGGCCAGGTCGACCAGGCCGGTGGCGGAGTCGGGCCCGGCGTGGCGCTCGTAGAAGAAGTGCACGGACGCGTCGGGGAGCTTGTCCGCGTACGCCTCGTGCTCGGTGCGCAGGGCGTGGTCGGCGGGGGAGCGGTCGCCGTGCAGAACGGTGACCGGGCCGTGGTGGCCGCCCGCCGCGAGATCGGCCAGCATCGCGATCATCGGGGTCACACCGATGCCGGCCGAGGCGAGCAGCAGGGGGGTGCCGGCGTCGGCGTCCAGGACCAGGTCGCCGTACGGCTCGGACAGCTCCAGGACGTCGCCTACGCGCACGCGCGCGTGGAGGTGGTTCGAGACCTCGCCGTCGGGGGCCGTGCCGCCGTGCACCCGCTTGACGCTGAACCGGCGCACCGTCTCGCCCGGCGCGCCGGACAGGCTGTACTGCCGTATCTGCCGGGCCCCGTCGGGCAGCTCGACCTGGACGGAGACGTACTGGCCAGCGCGGAAGCCGCGCACCGGGCCGCCGTCGGCCGGGCGCAGCCGGAAGGTGGCGACCTCCGCGGTCTCCTCGACCCGCTCGACGACCTCCCACGGCCGCCGCCGGGTGCTGCCGCTCTCCTCGTACAGCCGCTTCTCAATGGCGATGAGCGCGTTCGCCATCAGCCGGTAGACCTCGTCCCAGGCGGCCGCGACCTCGGGCGTGACGGCATCGCCGAGGACCTCGGCGATGGCGGCGAAGAGGTGCTCGTGGACGACCTCGTACTGCTCGGGTGCGACGCCGAGCGAGGCGTGCTTGTGGGCGATACGGCCGAGCATCGCGTCGGGCCGCTGGTCCGGGTGCCGGAGCAGGTGCGTGGCGAAGGCGGCGATGGACCCGGCGAGGGCCTGCTTCTGGGCGCCGGAGGCCTGGTTGCCGCGGTTGAACAGGTTGCGCAGCAGTTCGGGGTGGGCGGCGAAGAGGCGGGCGTAGAAGCGCTCGGTGATCTCGCCGATGGCGGCGCCGACGGCGGGAAGGGTGGCGCGGACGGTGGCGGCGGACGACTCGGACAGCATCGGGACTCCTCACGGCTCAACTGATCGGCACCGTATGAAAACTTGCATCTGAGATGCAAATTAAAGGGGCGTGGTGTCGCTCACGCCGGAAGCGGATCGGGCATTACGGATGTCGCTCCGAGCAGGCAAGATGGGCGACACAGCGGTACACCTGCCGTACGAGAGGCGTTCAGGCCGAGGACGCATCAGCGATCAAGGTCCGCAACGCGCATGAAATGGTGTTGTGGTGGGATGCTCAGGTGCCCGACCGCCTCGGTGGAACGGGGGACAGGCGGCCTGACCAGCAAGGATGGGGTAGCGGAAGATGGACAAGCAGCAGGAGTTCGTGCTCCGGACACTGGAGGAGCGCGACATCCGGTTCGTACGCCTGTGGTTCACGGACGTGCTGGGCTTCCTCAAGTCCGTCGCCGTGGCCCCCGCCGAGCTGGAGCAGGCCTTCGACGAGGGCATCGGCTTCGACGGCTCGGCCATCGAGGGCTTCGCCCGGGTCTACGAGTCCGACATGATCGCCAAGCCGGACCCGTCCACCTTCCAGGTCCTGCCCTGGCGCGCGGAGACCCCCGGCACGGCCCGCATGTTCTGCGACATCCTCATGCCGGACGGCTCGCCGTCCTTCGCCGACCCGAGGTACGTACTGAAGCGCGCCCTGGCCCGCACCTCCGACCTGGGCTTCACCTTCTACACCCACCCCGAGATCGAGTTCTTCCTGCTGAAGGACCGCCCGCTGGACGGCTCCCGCCCCACCCCGGCCGACAACTCGGGCTACTTCGACCACACCCCGACCAACGTCGGCATGGACTTCCGCCGCCAGGCGATCACCATGCTGGAGTCGATGGGCATCTCGGTCGAGTTCTCCCACCACGAGGGCGCCCCGGGCCAGCAGGAGATCGACCTGCGCTACGCCGACGCGCTCTCCACGGCGGACAACATCATGACGTTCCGCCTGGTCATGAAGCAGGTCGCGCTGGAGCAGGGCGTACAGGCGACCTTCATGCCGAAGCCCTTCTCCGAGCACCCGGGCTCCGGCATGCACACCCACCTCTCCCTCTTCGAGGGCGACCGCAACGCGTTCTACGAGTCGGGCGCCGAGTACCAGCTCTCCAAGGTCGGCCGCTCCTTCATCGCGGGCCTGCTCAAGCACGCGGCGGAGATCGCGGCCGTCACCAACCAGTGGGTCAACTCCTACAAGCGCATCTGGGGCGGCTCCGAGCGCACCGCCGGCGCCGGCGGCGAGGCCCCCTCCTACATCTGCTGGGGCCACAACAACCGCAGCGCCCTGGTCCGCGTCCCGATGTACAAGCCCGGCAAGACCGGCTCCGCCCGCGTGGAGGTCCGCTCCCTGGACTCCGGCGCGAACCCGTACCTGGCCTACGCCGTCCTCCTGGCCGCCGGCCTGAAGGGCATCGAGGAGGGCTACGAGCTCCCGCCGGGCGCCGAGGACGACGTCTGGGCCCTCTCCGACGCCGAGCGCCGCGCGATGGGCATCGAGCCTCTCCCGCAGAACCTCGGCGAGGCCCTCACCCTGATGGAGCGCAGCGACCTGGTCGCCGAGACCCTCGGTGAGCACGTCTTCGATTTCTTCCTGCGCAACAAGAAGTCGGAGTGGGAGGAGTACCGCAGCGAGGTCACGGCCTTCGAGCTGCGCAAGAACCTGCCGGTGCTGTAGTCCGGAGGGGCGCGCCCCTTCAGACCCCGGGGTCGACGGTCACGGACCGTCGGCCCCGGACTCGATTCGGCGGCGGTCGCCGTGGTGGTGGCTACTCGGCGGGAGACGCTGCGGGGCCTGGTCGCTTGAGCAGCCACACCCCGTCCGCGTGGAACACCGTCCGATAGGCCGTGTGCGGGTAGTAGCCGGCCGCCGCGGACGGCTCGACCTGCCACTGCCACCACGTCCCCGTCCCCTGGTCCAGCAGGATCCACTCGGGTGGTGCCGGGCAGCGCAGCCAGCACACCTCGTCACGGGCCCCGAGCGACGCCAACTGGCCCATGGTCGCGGCCACCGACCGGCCTGACGGGATCATCCGCTCGGCGCGTGCCGCCGCCTGGATGTGCGGGGGTGTGCGGTAGGTGCCCGGCTGCCACAACTGGTTGAGCGGCGACTGGAACACCATCGTCGCGGCCACGGCCACCATCAGCGCCGGACCGTGCGCGGCAAGCCAGGGTGACAAGCCCCGTGCCCACGACGGCCGGCCCGCGGCCCGCAACCGGTGCAGCCCGTCGACCGCGGCGACGAAGAGGATCGGCATCGCCGTCCCGTTGTAATGCCAGCCGGTACCCCAGTACGCCGAGTTCGACGCGATCAGACGCAGCCCCAGGGCCGGCACGGCGGCGAGCACCAGCGGGGAGCGCAGGGCGAGGCCGGCCGTGGGAAGCAGGAGCAGGGCAAACAGCGGTCCCTTCGTCTCCCAGCCGGACGCGAGGACACCGAGGTGGTGTTGTGGGCTGTCCTTCCAGTACGGGTAGGCATGCGTGGGGTTCACCGCCGGTATGAGGACGCAGGTGGCGAGGAGCGACCAGCCGGTTCCCCAAGCGGCGAGGACCGCGCCGGCGAGCCGCCGCCGGTAGGCGAGGGCGATGATCAGGCCGATCGCGGCGAGTGTCCAGCCTTGGTCCTCTTTCACCCACACCAGAGGGGCGGCCCACCACACAGCGGGCCACGCCCGCCGGCGGGCCAGCGCGGACAGGGAGCAGGCCAGCAGCGGCACCGCGAACGCGACCTCGTGGAAGTCCGACCAGACCATGTTGGACAGGCCCCACGACAGGCCGTAGGCAGCGGCGATCAGCCGGGCCTCGCCCCGCGTCAGCAGTTCGTCCGCCGCGCGGTGCACGGGCACGACGGACACGGCGGCCAGCGCGGCCTGGGCGACGAGCAGCGTCACGGGGGACGGGAAGACGCGGAAGAACGGGGCGAGCACCGCGACGACGGGCGAGAAATGATCTCCCAGCACGTTCATGCCCTTGATCGGCACCACGGGTGCCTGCCCCCTGGCGTAGTGGGCCACAGCCTCCGTGAAGATGCCCATGTCCCAGGAGGCGGGGTTGCCGGTCAGGTACCGGGCCACGGACATGGTGATGTACACGGCGAATACCGTGGCGACGATCGCCCACAGCACCGGATCCCCCGGGCGCCTACGGCGGACGGGCACGGCGCGTCGGACGTCTGGGGGCATGTCGGATATGACGGGCACCCCTACAGGATCACGACTCCGTCACCACTGCTCAAACGCACTCGGTCCCGGCCCAGGGGGTGCCTCACCCGCTCGGATGCGCTCGACGAGCGGCGGTGCGGGAGGGTGTGCATGGTGAGGGCATGATCACTACACCTCACGCCATGAAGGCTGTTTCCCGGATCCCGCGCGCACTCGCGGTGAGTGCCGCCGTGGGCATCGCTTGTGCGGCGGGGCTGGCAACTGCCACATCCGCCGTGGCCGCGACGCCCGCCGCCACACACGTCGCCACAAAGGCTGCCGCCCCAGCCTACGGCCACGGCGGTGGCGGGGACGAAAACGCGTGCGGCGACGGCATCCTCGCCATCCTCAACTTCTGCAACTGACGGACAACCGGCGGTAGTTCCTGCCCGCCGATCGCACAACCACACATGGAAGAAGTCCACCCACCCACCCCCTGGGCGGTCAGGAACAGGGGCAGGATCCCCCTCCCTGGCCGCCCTGCCGACCACACCAGCTGTGCCGGTGACGCTCTGCGCCCGGCGCGGCGCACGCGGTGGTCGGGCCGGTGACGCCGTGGTTCCCCGCCCTGGAGTTGGCATCCGCGGCGCGCCGGGGTGACCCTTGTGACATGCGCGGAAGGGCAGTCCGGCGGTGAGCGCGATAGCCGGCCTCAACTTCGAAGTGGTCCAGGTGATTGCGGGCTTCGCGAGCTTCGGGCTGGTGTGTCTGTATGCGTTGCTGGTGATGCTGGTCCGCAGAATTCAGGGCAAGCCGGTCAACGGACTCCCGCCGAAGGGCGAGGAAGAGCGCGAGAGCTGAGCGAAACGACGGTTCACTGCCACTCGGATGTGGTGCTGGGCTGCTGGGACCGCGGGTGATCGGCGTGGTCGCGGCCGTTGCAGGCGTCGTACACCGACTGGCCGGTCCATGGTGCGGCCAGGGGGACGAGCCCGAGGGCCTGTTCGCAGAGTTTGTTCCCGTTCAGGGTCCGGCCGGCGATGTTGATGCGGCTGCGGCTGCCATGGCCGTCGGCGTGGGCCGGGCCGGCGAGCGCGAGGCCGGCCGCGGTGAGCGCGGCGAGAGCGGTGATCTTCTTCATAGCCTGGTCAACGACCTTGGATCGGCCCAGGTCACGCGGCTGACGGTGGTGTGGCTATCCGACGTACGCCGGCGACACCGCGGCCGTACTGATCCGTCGCGACGCCCCCGAGCCGTCCGCCGGGACCTGGTACAGGTCGGCGCCGTAGTCACCCGGCAGCGCGTACACGATCGTCCGGGCGTCCCGCCAGACCGCCTGGTCGTCCACGCTCCTCGACTCGGCCAGCGCGGTCTCCCGCATGGTCCGCAGGTCCAGGACGTACAGACGCCAAGGGGCATCCTTGGGCAGCCCCTTGACCCGCTTCTTGTAGGCGATCCGGGTGCCGTCGGGGGACAGGGACGGGCACTCCACGTTCGTGTGCAGCGTGGTGACCGTACGGGCGCGCAGGTCGCCCCGCACCAGATAGGTACGGCCCTTGGTCGCGAAGGTCGCGTAGAAGGTGCGGTCGTCCGCCGCGAACGTGACGCCCCAGAAGTTGGCGTCCGCCGCCCGGTACGGATGCCCGTCCTTGACGATCCGGAAGTCCTCCAGCGACGGGACCAGCTCGCCACTGCGGACGTCCACGAGCGTCGTACGCGTGGAGAAGTTCGTACCGGCGTACGAGTCACCGCCCACGAACGCGGTCCAGGCGGCGAAGTGCCCCGTCGGCGAGACGCGGGCACGCGACGGAATGCCCGGGACGTCATAGCGATGCTCGGTCCGCAGACGAGTGTCCAGAATGAGCGCGCGGTACGTGTCCGAGACCGGGCCGTGCACCGCCTGCAGGCAGACACCGGTGCCCGAAGCGGCGTAGAAGCGCAGGCACTTGACGCCGGAGGCGGTACGCGGCCCCGACGGGTCCCCGGCCGGCACGCTGACGACCTCGTCCCGATGCGGGCCCCAGGCCATGTTCCGGAACACCATCGACCCGTGCCCGGCCAGCGTCACCGTCCCCGCCGTGACCCGCGGACCGCCCGCCTGGGTGTGATCACGGCGGTCGGCACGTGCCGAGGCGTGCAGCACGGAGGCGAGCCCCACCGCTGCGAGCACGGCGACGGCGGAGACCAGGATCAGGATGCGGCCGCGTACGGTCATGCGGGCACAGCCCCCTTCGGGCGAACGACGACGGAGAACACCACACAGCCGACCAGCGCCACCGCCGCGCCCGTGAGCGCCGCCCGATCGCCCCACACCGTCCAGGCCGCGCCGAACAAGAGACTGCACGCGAACCGGGCCAGCGCCTGCCCGGTCTGCACGAGGGCCAGCCCGGACGAGCGCAGCGCCTCCGGCACCCCGTCCGAGGCCGCCGCCATCAGCACGCCGTCGGTGGCCGCGTAGAAGGCGCCGTGCAGGGCGAGGACGACGTACGGCAGCGGCGAACCCCGCCAGGCCGTGAGCAGCAGCGCGTACGCGACGAGCAGGGCGCCGTGGCCGGCCACGAAGACCGCCCACCGGCCCACGCGGTCCGCGAGCCGCCCGAGCGGCACCGCGAGCAGCAGGAACGAGGCGGCCGTACCGAGCGGCAGCAAGGGGAACAGGCGGTCCGGCACGCCGAGCCGGCGCTGGAGCAGCAGGTACACGAACGAGTCACTGACCGTCGCAAGGCCCAGCAGCAGGGCGCACACCGCGATCCGCCGCAGCCCGCGCCGCCGCAACAGCCCCACCGCACCCCGCAGGGTGGGCCGCTCGTCCGAAACGGCCTTCCCTCGCCCGCCCGGCACGAACAGGACCAGTACCAGGACGCCGAGCACCGCGACGCAGAAGCTGACGGTGAACACCGCGTCGTACCCGTCGACCGCCGCCCGCAGGATCAGGAACGCCACCAGTGGCCCGAGCAGCGCCCCGGCGGTGTCCATGGCCCGGTGCACCCCGAAGGCACGCCCCCGGGACTCGGCCGTACTCGACAACGAGATGAGGGCATCGCGCGGAGCGGTCCGCAGCCCCTTCCCGGTGCGGTCGGCGGCGAGAACCAGCCCGATCGGGGTCAGCGAATGAGCGACGAGCAGCAACGGCTTGCACACGGCGGAGAGGGCGTACCCGAACCCGGCGACCCACTTGTGCCGTCCGCCGCCCCGGTCCGCGAGATGCCCGCCCACGAGCCGTACGACCGCCGAGAACCCGTTGTAGACGCCGTCGAGCAGCCCGAACCCCAGAGGGGACAGGCCGAGCCCGGTGACCAGGTACAAGGGCAGCACGGCGGTGACCATCTCGGACGACACGTCCGTCACCAGACTGACCGTTCCGAGCGCGAGCACGGTCGGGGCGAGCGCGGCGCGGCGCCGCCCGGCCGGTGGCCGGACGGCACCCTCCGCGGACGCCGGCGTACTCGCGCGGCTGTCCGCGACGTACACGTCAGGACGCCCAGATACCGGTGATGTCCTTGGCGGAGCCCGCGTTGCCCGCGTGCGTGCTCAGCCCCTGCAGGTCCTCCAGGGTGCGCAGCAGGTCGTAGTGGTTGTAGGTGGTGGAGCTGGACGACCCCGCGACCACGGGCTGCCCGTACAGCACGGTCGGAATCCGGTTCCCGCTCAGCCGGTTGTCCTCGTCGAACGTGACGACGAGCAGGCTGTTGTGGGTCTTGGCCCAACTCGCGTAGGCGCCCAGGTTGTTCTTCAGCCAGGTGTCACCGGTGGACACCGAGCAGTCGTGCATGTCGCTGCACAGGTTGGGGACCACGTACGACATCTGGGGCAGCGTCGAGTAGTCCGTCGGGAACTGGTCGAACGTCATGGCGCTGTCCGCCGGCACGTTGCTGAACCCGAACCACGGGTTGTGCTTCTGGGCGTAGTCGCCGCTGCTGCACGTGGTGTCACCCTGGCTGGGCAGATCCTCGTTGTAGCTGGCCCAGGTACGGCCGGCGTCGATCACCTCGGACGCCAGGTTGGGCTCCGAGGAGAAACCGGGCGTGACACAGCTGTCGTCCGTGATGCCCTGGGTGTCGCCGGAGAACATCGCGTAGTAGTTCGGCTGGCTCGGGTGGGTCTCGGCGTACGACTGCGTGAGGCTGGCACCTCCGGACCTCAGCGAGTTGATGTACGGGGCGCGGGAGGAGCCGATGACCTGGCTGTAGGCGTGGTTCTCGAAGACCACGACGACCACGTGGTCCGGACTCGGCACGGCGCCCGCGGCGTGCGCGGACTCTTCACCGATCCCGGCCCACAGCCCGACCGCGGCCGCGGCGAGGGCCGCTGCGGACGCCACGACGGTACGGGCACGGCGGTACACGGAACTGCCGGACACATCAACCTCCGGGGTGGGGGGCGAAACGGGGCTGGCGGTGCGGACAGAGCATGCACACGCCAACATTCCCGAACCCCACGCGAGCCAACCTCAAGGGTGAAGATCGGATGAACTACTACCACCGTCCGAGGTGCCCGCAACCGCACACACCACGGTAGTCGCCCCACCGCACCCGGCACCCGGCGGCGCTGCAGTGGGGGGTCGAGCGGCGTGGCCGCAGCCGCAGACGGCGGGAAGGGGACGTGGCGGGTGGTGTCCGCCCGCAGCGGCCGGCGAAAACGCCGCGCGCCCCACGGGATACAGGGCGCCGGACCGAGGACGGACACCACCCGGCGCGGCACCGACCCACACACCACGGCAGGCGCGACACCAGCCCCCACGCACCTGCACGGGCCGCCGCAGGCACTCCGCACCGCCGGACGCGCAGCGCGCCGGCACGCCCCGCGAGCCGCCGCAGGCACCCGCCCCCATACCCCGCCAGCCCCCGAGACCCCCCGAGACCCCCCGAGACCCCCCGAGACCCCCCGAGACCCCCCGAGACCCGCCAAGGCGCCGCAGGCTCTCGTGCCCGGAGCCCCCCCGGCCCGCCCCCTCCGGTTAGGCTCTGGCCAGGACGGTTCCGATCCGAGACGTACGCAAGGGGAGGCCACGGACATGACGCCGGGGCGCAGAAGCAGCACCTTCACCCGTCTGCTCCGACACGGCTTCACCGACCCCTCCGCAGCAGAACGCCTCCTCGACGGCCCGGAACTCGCCCCCGTCCGCGACGACCCCGTCCTCCTGGAGGCCCTCGGCGCCACCGCCGACCCCGACCTCGCCCTGCACGGCCTGGTCCGTCTCCTGGAGTCCCAGAACAGCCCCACCGCCCACCGCGAACTGCTGGACACCCTCATCGCGGCCAAGCCCCTCCGCGACCGCCTCCTCGGCGTCCTCGGCGCCTCCGCCGCCCTCACCGACCACCTGGCCCGCCACCCCAGCGACTGGCACGCCCTGGTCACCTACGAGCCGCAGGACCTGCACCCGGGCCTCACGGAGTTCGAGCGCGGCCTGGCGCAGGCCACCGACCCCGTCTCCCTCCGCATCGCCTACCGCCGCTGTCTGCTCTCCATCGCCGCCCGCGACGTCTGCGGCACCACCGACGTCGCCGAGACGGCCGCCGAACTCGCCGACCTCGCCACCGCCACCCTCCGCGCGGCCCTGGCCATAGCGCAGGCGCAGGCCCCCGAGGACACCGCCGCCTGCCGCCTCGCGGTGATCGCGATGGGCAAGTGCGGCGGCCACGAGCTGAACTACGTCTCCGACGTGGACGTGATCTTCGTAGCCGAAGCTGCCGAGGGCACCACCGAGGCCAAGGCACTCACCTGCGCCACCCGCCTCGCCTCCCACCTCATGCGGATCTGCTCGGAGACCACCGTCGAGGGCTCCATCTGGCCGGTCGACGCCAACCTCCGCCCCGAGGGCCGCAACGGCCCCCTGGTCCGCACCCTCTCCTCCCACCTCGCCTACTACCAACGCTGGGCGAAGACCTGGGAGTTCCAGGCCCTCCTCAAGGCCCGCCCGGTGGCCGGCGACACCGCCCTCGGCCAGGCGTACGTCGACGCGCTCGAACCCATGGTCTGGAAGGCGGCCGAGCGCGACAACTTCGTACCGGACGTCCAGAAAATGCGCCGCCGCGTCGTCGAGAACATCCCCGCGTCCGAGATCGAGCGCGAGCTAAAACTCGGCCCCGGCGGCCTCCGCGACGTCGAATTCGCCGTCCAGCTCCTGCAGTTGGTGCACGGCCGTACCGACCCGGCCCTGCGCAGCGGCACCACCCTCGACGCCCTCCAGGCCCTGGCCGCCGGGGGCTACGTAGGCCGTGAGGACGCCGCCCGCCTGGACGAGGCGTACCGCTTCCTGCGCTCGATGGAGCACCGCATCCAGCTCTACCGCCTGCGCCGCACCCACCTCGTCCCGGTGGCCGAGGAGGACCAGCGCCGCCTCGGCCGCTCGCTCGGCCTGCGCACCGACCCGGCGGCCGAGCTGATCCGGGAGTGGAAGCGGCACACCGGCGTCGTACGACGCCTCCACGAGAAGCTCTTCTACCGCCCCCTCCTCGACGCGGTCGCCCAACTCGCCCCCGGCGAGGCCCGCCTGAGCCCCGAGGCGGCCCGCGAGCGCCTGGTCGCCCTCGGCTACGCCGACCCGGCGGCCGCCCTGCGCCACCTGGAGGCCCTGGCCTCCGGAGTGACCCGCAAGGCGGCCATCCAGCGCACCCTGCTCCCCGTCCTGCTGGGCTGGTTCGCCGACTCCGCCGACCCGGACGCGGGCCTGCTGAACTTCCGCAAGGTCTCGGACGCCCTCGGCAAGACCCCCTGGTACCTGCGCCTCCTGCGCGACGAGGGCGCGGCGGCCGAGAACCTGGCCCGCGTCCTGTCGGCGGGCCGCCTCGCCCCCGACCTCCTCATGCGCGCCCCCGAGGCGGTGGCCCTGCTGGGCGACGGCGACGGCACCGGCGCGAGCGGCGGGGGACTCGCGCCCCGCGGGCGCGGCCACCTGGAGCAGGAGATCCTGGCCGCCGTGGGCCGTGCCGAGAACGCCGAGCAGGGCGTCACCGCGGCCCGCGGGGTGCGCCGCCGCGAGCTGTTCCGCACCGCCGCGGGCGACATCGTCGGCTCCTACGGCACCGAGACCAGCCCCGCCGAGGCCGACCAGGGCGCCCTGGTGGACCGGGTCGGCGCGGCGGTCTCCGACCTCACCGCGGCCACCCTCGCCGGCACCCTGCGCGCGGTGGTCCGGGACGGCTGGGGCGACACGCTCCCCACCCGTTTCGCGATCATAGGGATGGGCCGTTTCGGCGGCCACGAGCTGGGCTACGGCTCCGACGCGGACGTCGTCTTCGTGCACGAACCGCAGGACGGCGTCGACGAGCACGAGGCGGCCGCCGCCGCGAACAAGGTCGTCGCCGAGATGCGCCGCCTGCTCCAGCTGCCCAGCGCCGACCCGCCGCTGCTCATCGACGCCGGCCTGCGCCCGGAGGGCAAGTCGGGCCCGCTGGTACGCACCCTGAAGTCGTACGAGGCGTACTACCGCCGCTGGTCCCTGGTCTGGGAGTCCCAGGCGCTGCTGCGGGCGGAGCACGTGGCCGGCGACGAGGACCTGGGCCGGCGCTTCATGGAGCTGATCGACCCCCTGCGCTACCCGCGGCACGGACTGGCGGAGGACGCCGTACGCGAGATCCGCCGTCTGAAGGCCCGGATGGAGTCCGAGCGCCTCCCGCGCGGCGCCGACCCCAAGCTGCACACCAAGCTCGGCCCGGGCGGCCTGTCGGACGTGGAGTGGACCGTCCAGCTGTTCCAGCTCCGGCACGGCTGGGACCAGCCGGGCCTGCGCACCACCCGCACCCGCGAGGCGCTGGCCGCCGCCCGCGCGGCCGGGCTGCTGACCGCCGAGGAGGCGGAGATCCTGGACGAGGCCTGGGTGCTGGCCACCCGGGTGCGCAACGCGGTGATGCTGGTGCGCGGCCGGGCCGGGGACACCTTCCCCACCGAGCCCCGCGAGCTGGCCGCCGTGGGCCGCTACCTGGGATACGGCGGCGGGCACGCCGGAGACATGCTGGACGCGTACCGCCGTACCACCCGCAGGGCGCGTGCGGTGGTGGAGGAGCTGTTCTACGGCGACGGAACCTGAGCCGGCTCGGGCTCGGGCTCGGGCTCGGCCGGACGGGCCGGTACCACCCGCGGCAGCCGGGCCGGCACCGCCCCGTACCACATCCGGGCCACCGTGAAACCGAAGGCCAGGCACAGCACGCCGCCCACCGCGTCCAGCCAGAAATGGTTGGCCGTGGCGACGATGACCAGCAGGGTGGTCGCCGGGTAGAGCAGGCCCAGCACCCGCACCCACGGCACGGACGCCAGCGCGAAGATCGTCAGCCCGCACCACAGCGACCAGCCGATGTGCATCGAGGGCATCGCCGCGTACTGGTTCGACATGTGCTTCAGATCGCCGGAGGCCATCGAGCCCCACGTGTGGTGCACCATGACCGTGTCCACGAAGTGCCCGTCGCGCATCAACCGGGGCGGCGCGAGCGGAAACAGATAGTAACCGAGCAGGGCCACACCCGTGGTCGCGAACAGCGCCAGTCGCGCCGCCGCGTAACGCCCCGGATGCCACCGGTACAGCCACACCAGCACCCCGATCGTGACGATGAAGTGCAGTGTGGCGTAGTAGTAGTTCATGCCGATGATCAGCCAATTCACCGAGTTCACGGCGTGATTGACGGACCGCTCGACGGCGATGCCCAGATCGTGCTCGACGCCCCGGATCCAGTCGGCGTTGCGCAGCGCCTTGCCCTTCTGCTCCGGGACGGCGTTGCGGATCAGTGAGTACGTCCAGTAACTCACCGCGATCAGAAGGATCTCGAACCACAGCCGGGGCCGCCGCGGCCGCCTGAGCCGGGCCAGGGCACCCCCTCTGCCGTACTCGCCCGTGACGGCCTGTGGAACGGCCACTTCCTCGCGACCTTCCGGCTCTGTCACGGTCGAGTCACTCATAGGCGTCAAGTCTGCCAGAAAAGGGTCCTTCGCCCGATCATCCCAAGGTCGGGTCCACGACGCACCTTCTACGACATACGCACACGTACCTTCTACGACGCACGGAGGACATTCGGCGCCGAAGCGGTCGAACCGCGCACCACCAGCTCCGGCATGAACACGAACTCGCTGTGCGGCGCGGGCGTCCCGCCGATCTCCTCCAGCAACGTGCGCACCGCGGCCTGTCCCATCGCCGGCACCGGCTTGCGGACCGTGGTCAGCGGCGGGTCGGTGAAGGCGATCAGCGGGGAGTCGTCGAAGCCGACCACCGACACGTCGCGGGGCACCTCCAGACCCCGCTGCCGGGCCGCCCGTATGGCACCGAGCGCCATCATGTCGCTGGCGCACACCACGGCCGTGCAGTTCCGCTCGATCAGCGCCGTCGCGGCCGCCTGACCACCCTCCAGGGTGTAGAGCGAGTGCTGGACCAGCTCGGTCTCGACGGCCTCGGCGGCGAGCCCCAGCTGGTCCTGCATGGCCCGTACGAAGCCCTCGATCTTGCGCTGCACCGGCACGAACCGTTTCGGCCCGAGAGCGAGCCCGATCCGGGTGTGCCCGAGCGACACCAGATGGGTCACCGCGAGCGTCATCGCGGCCCGGTCGTCGGGGGAGATGAACGGCGCCTGCACCTTCGGCGAGAACCCGTCCACCAGCACGAACGGCACACCCTGGGCCCGCAGCCGCTCATAGCGCTGCATGTCGGCGGTGGTGTCCGCGTGCAGCCCGGAGACATAGATGATCCCCGCGACCCCGCGATCCACCAGCATCTCGGTCAGCTCGTCCTCGGTCGACCCGCCCGGGGTCTGCGTGGCGAGCACCGGCGTATAGCCCTGGCGGGTCAGAGCCTGGCCGATGACCTGGGCCAGGGCCGGGAATATCGGGTTCTCCAGCTCCGGCGTGATCAGGCCGACCAGGCCCTCGCTGCGCTGCCGCAGCCGCACCGGGCGCTCATAGCCCAGGACGTCCAGCGCGGCGAGCACGGACTGACGGGTGGTGGCGGCGACGCCCGGCTTCCCGTTGAGGACCCGGCTGACGGTCGCTTCGCTCACCCCCGCCTGCGCAGCGATGTCGGCAAGCCGTGTGGTCACAGGATTGGACTGTACCGGTCGCATCTCAGGCTGCCCACCAGACGGCGCAATCCGCGGGGATCGCGGTGTGTGCCGGGCCCGGCTCGACATCGGCGCTGGCGAGCAGCAGCGTGCCGGGAGTGGCCACGGAGACCGGGGTGGCGGTGAGGTTGACCGTGCAGACGAACGAGCCGTCAGCGGTGTCACGGCGGAAGGCCAGCACGCCCTCCGGGGTGTCCAGCCAGGTCACCTGGCGGCCGGCGCCGAGGGCCGGGTGTTCGCGGCGCACGGTGAGCGCGCTGCGGTAGAACTCCAGGGTCGAGGTGGGATCGCCCTCCTGGGCCGCGACGGTCAGGCCCTTCCAGTCCGCGGGCTGCGGCAGCCAGCTCGGGCCGCCCTCGACGGGACCGAAGCCGAACGGCGGCGCCTCGCCCGACCACGGCAGCGGCACCCGGCAGCCGTCGCGGGTGCCGTCCTGGCCCGAGCTGCGGAAGAACGCCGGGTCCTGACGCACCTCGTCGGGCAGGTCGACGACCTCGGGCAGGCCCAGTTCCTCGCCCTGGTAGAGGTACGCCGAGCCGGGCAGCGCCAGCATCAGCAGGGTCGCCGCCCGGGCCCGGCGCAGACCACGCTCCTTGTCGCCTTCCGCGAGGCGCGTGGAGTGCCGGACCACGTCGTGGTTGGACAGCACCCAGGTCGCCGGCGCGTGCACCGCGTTCATGGCGCCGAGCGAGCGGTCGACGACGTCGCGCAGGTCCGCCGCGTTCCAGCCGGTGGTCAGGTAGGAGAAGTTGAAGGCCTGGTGGAGCTCGTCCGGCCGGATGTACAGCGCGCTGCGCTCCACGGTCGGCGTCCACGCCTCGGCCACCGCGATGCGCTCGTCGTCGTACTCGTCCAGAATGCGCCGCCAGCCCCGGTAGATCTCGTGCACGCCGTCCTGGTCGAAGTACGGCACGGCCTCGGTGCCGAGCAGCTTGACCTGCTCGTCCCGGCCGATGTCCGGCAGCCCGGCCGCCTTGACCAGACCGTGCGCCACGTCGATGCGGAAGCCGTCGACGCCGAGGTCCAGCCAGAACCGCAGGATGGAGCGGAACTCGTCGTGCACGGCCGGGTGGTCCCAGTTGAAGTCGGGCTGCTCCGGGGCGAACAGGTGCAGGTACCACGCGCCGGGGGTACCGTCCGGCTCGGTGACCCGGGTCCAGGCCGGACCGCCGAAGATCGACTCCCAGTCGTTCGGCGGCAGTTCGCCGTGCACGCCCTTGCCCGGCCGGAAGTGGAACCGCTCCCTCAGCGGCGAACCGGGCCCTTCGCGCAGCGCCTGCTTGAACCACTCGTGCTGGTCGGAGCAGTGGTTGGGCACCACGTCGACGATCACCTTCAGACCCAGCGCATGGGCGTCGCGCACCAGGTCGTCGGCGTCGGTCAGGGTGCCGAACATCGGGTCGACGGCCCGGTAGTCGGCGACGTCGTAGCCCGCGTCGGCCTGCGGGGAGGCGTAGAAGGGGGACAGCCACACGGCGTCCACGCCCAGCCGCTTCAGGTACGGCAGCCGGGAGCGGATGCCGGGCAGGTCGCCCATGCCGTCGCCGTCGCCGTCGGCGAAACTGCGTGGGTAGACCTGGTAGATGACCGCGTCGCGCCACCACTCCCGGCGCCCGGAGGCGGCGGAGGAGGCGTCGGTGGGGACTGCGTCGGTGACGTGCTGGGTCATGGATTCCCTTAAAGGATGCGAGGGGAACGACAGAGAAGCTTGCGGGGTGCCGGGCCGGGCGGTCAGGACTTGGTCCCGCCGGCGGTCAGCCCGGAGACCAGGCTGCGCTGCACGAGCATGAACACGAGGGCCGCCGGAATGGTGATGATGATCGCGGTGGCCGAGGTCCACGCCCAGTCGGGCCGCTGGTCCTGTGCGAAGGTGCGGATGCCGACGGCGAGCGTGTAGTGGTCGGACTGCATGAACTGGGTGGCGTACGCGACCTCGCCCCAGGCGGTGAGGAAGCTGTAGAACGCGGTCACCGCCAGGCCCGGCTTGGCCAGCGGCACGATCAGCCGCCAGAAGGTGCCGAACGGGGTGAGGCCGTCCACCCGGCCCGCCTCGTCTATCTCCTTGGGGATGGTGTCGAAGTAGCCCTTCATCATCCAGGCGCAGAAGGGCACCGCCGTGGTCGCGTACGCCAGGATCAGACCGAGGTAGTTGTCGAGCAGGTCCAACTCGGACAGAAGCAGATACAGCGGCACGATCAGCACGATACTGGGGAACATCTGGGTGACCAGGAACGTCCACATCAGCTGCCTGCTGCCGGGGAACTTCATCCGGGACACCGCGTACCCGGCGGTCGCCGCGAGGAAGACACCGAGGGCGGTGGTGCCGCCGGCCACGATGACGGTGTTCAGGAACCACTTCGGCAGGTCCGAATGGGCCAGTACGTCAGTGTAGTTGTGGAAGCTGAGGTCCTTGAGCACCTCGCTCGGCTGCTGCCAGGCGTTCTTCGGGCCGAGCGAGATGAACAGGATCCACACCACCGGGAAGGCCGCGATGACCGTGGCCAGGATCAGGGTGGCGTGCAGGGCGATCGACGCCGCGGGGCCGCGCTCCTCACGTCCGCGCACCTTGCGGGCGGGGGCGGCCGGGGAACGGGTGGCGGCGGGAGCGGTCGCGGGGGTCTCGTGGGTCGCTGCGGTCATGGCGGGTGCTCCTTACGCCTGCTCGGACTTCAGGGTGCTGCGGCGGTAGAACGTCGAGAAGGCCAGCAGGAGGGCGAGGATGATGATCCCGTAGGTCGCCGCTCCCGAGTAGTCCGAGATGCCGGTGAAGGCCTTGCGGAAGGCGAAGGTGACGAGGATGTCGGTGTCGCCGGTGGTGTTGTTGCCCAGCAGCAGGTAGATGACGTTGAACATGTTGAACGTCCAGATGCAGCCCAGCAGGACCACGGTGTTGGACACCGGGCGCAGACCGGGCAGCGTGACGTTGACGAACCGCTGCCAGGGCGAGGCACCGTCCATCTCGGCGGCCTCGTACAGCTCCTTGGGGATCGACTGCAGGCCGCCGAGCACGGCGACCATGTTGAAGGGAATGCCGATCCAGACGTTCACCATGATCACGGCGATCTTCTGGGCGAGCGGGGTGCCCAGCCAGTTCTGTGCGGGCAGGCCGACCGCGGTGATGATCTCGTTGAACACGCCGAACTGGGAGTTCAGCATCAGCCGCCAGGCGAAGACGCCGATGAACGACGGGACCGCCCAGGGCAGGATCAGCATCGCCCGGTAGAAGCCGCGCAACCGCATCTTGCGGTTCAGCAGCACGGCGAGGCCCATGCCGATGCCGACCTGCAGCGCGACGCAGGAGACCGTCCACACGACCGTCCACACCAGGCGGGGGTAGAAGTCGCCGTCCGCGCCCGACAGGACGTGCCAGTAGTTGTCGAGGCCGACGAAGTCGTAGGTCGCCGGCCGGTGGAAGGCGCCGATGGTGGTGGCGACGTTCGACTCGTTGGCGTTGGTCAGCGACTGGTAGAAGCCGTACCCCAGCGGATACAGGACCAGCACGGCGATCACGACGGCGACCGGGGTCACCATCGCCCAGGCGTACCAGTACTTGTCCCAGGACTGCCTGAGGCGCGAAACGCGTGCGGGGCGCGTGGACCTGTCGTCCCGCGCTGTCTTGTCGGTCTGTGCCGTGCTCGCTGCGGTGGTCATCCTCATCGACTCTTTATCGGCTCGTTCGCGGCGGAGGTCTGGTGGTTCCGCAGCCCCGGGGAGCCCCGGTCGGGGCGGCAGCGGGGAGAACGTTCCCCGGGGCTGCGTGTCCTTCGGTTACGGTGTGGCTACCGACCGTTCAGGTCAGCCGATGGAGTAGCCGGGCAGGAGCGACTGGAACTGCTTCGCGGTGGCGTCCAGGCCGGACTTGACCGACGCGTCGCCCTGCAGGATCTTCACGTAGTTCTGCTGCAGCGGCGTGAAGAGCGAGCCGACCTGGGGGAGCGCGACGCGCGGACGGGCGGTCTGCTCCAGGATCGGCTTGAAGCCGGCGATCTTGGCGTCGGAGGTGACCGCGGAGGTGTAGGCCGACTTGCGGGTCGGCAGGGTGCCGGTCTTCTGCGCGATGGTGATCTGGCTCTCGGTGGACGTCATGAACTGCGTGAACAGGTAGCTGGCGTCCAGGTTGCCCGAACCCTGGTAGACGGCGAGGTTGTGACCGCCGGTCGGGGCCTGGGCCTTGCCGCCGGCGCCGGCCGGGACGGGCGCGTACCCGAGGTTGGCCTCCTTGCCCTTGAACGCCGAGCCGGTCAGGTCGTCGCTGACGGACCACGGGCCCTGGACCAGCATGGCGACCTTGCCGTCCTTGAAGGCGGTCTGCATGTTCTGGTAGGCGTTCGCGAAGTCGACCTTCATCGACGCCTCGTCGTAGATCTTCTTCGCGGTGGTCAGCGCGGTGACGGCGCTGCTGTCGCTGATGGTGATCTTCTTCGACGAGGTGTCGGCCATGTCGGCGCCGTTGCTGTACAGCAGCGGGAGCAGGAAGTACGAGTCCGGGTTGACGTAGGTGCCGGACGCGCCGGTCTTCTTCTTGATGGTCTTGGCGTCGGCGATGAACTCGTCCCAGGTGGCCGGCGGCTTGGCGATGCCGGCCTTCTTGAACAGGTCCTTGTTGTACAGCAGGCCGAGGGTGTCGGTGACCGACGGGACGCCGTAGGTCTTGCCGTTGAACTTGGCGGTGTTCATCGGGCCCGCGTTGAAGTCGGAGGTGTTCTGCAGGGCGGGGGTGCCGTCGAGCGGGGCGATGTAGCCCAGCGAGGCGTACTCGGCCATGAGACCCACGTCGGTGCGGACCACGTCCGGGGCACCCTTGCCGCTCTTGGCGGCCGACTTGAACTTCTGCTCGACGTCGGTGAACGGGACGCTCTGGTAGTTCACCTTGATCTTCGGGTACTTGGCCTCGAACTGCTTGATCAGGGCCTTGTACGTCGGGGCCTCGGTCGCCGCGTCCGAGGTGTCCCAGTACGTGATCGTGCCCGACACGTCCTTGGCGGCCTTCGGCTTGCTGTCGGTCTTGCCGTCCGAGCCGCCGCAGGCGGTGGCGGCCAGGGCGACCACGGTGACCGCGGCGGCGATCGATATGCCACGTCGCATATGAACTCCTAGAAGAGTGGTTGCCCGGATCATCCCTTGGGAGGACCGCGGGTGCCGTCTGTCCCAATCGACGGCCGCCGGGCGCGGGAGGAACGTAGCAAGGCTGCAAGTCCTTGCGAAAGATGTTGCAAGGAAATTTCCGCAAGATCCGGCAAGCGTGACGTCCCCGTTACCCCCGCATGTCCTCCGGGCTGCGGCGATAGGGGCACACCCGCACCCCGCCACCCGCTCCACCGGGACGTAACCGGTCTCCCGGGAGACCCCACTCTCTTGCAGATGGCCGCCGAGCACCTGCCCGCCACGGCGGAGGGCCCGGGCCGGCGCCACCCGGAGTGCGAACTGGCCCCGCGAAGCCACCTGTTGGCATTTCTTTCCGCATCTTGCTGAAACATTGGCGTAACGGTTAGGTTCACGCCACCCGTTGGTCGTTGATCGGTCAATCGCCCCCCACACGCACAACGAAGTGCAGGAGCACACATGGCCAGAAAGACCCTGGCCGCCACGCTCGCCCTCGCGGCCGGCCTGGCGGTCCCCCTCACCGTCCCCACCGGTGTCGCCGAGGCCTCCCCGCCCGGTACCAAGGACGTCACCGCCGTCCTCTTCGAGTGGAACTACGCCTCGGTCGCCAAGGAGTGCACCACCACCCTCGGCCCCGCCGGCTACGGCTATGTCCAGGTCTCCCCGCCCGCCGAGCACATACAGGGCTCGCAGTGGTGGACCTCGTACCAGCCGGTGTCGTACAAGATCGCGGGCCGCCTCGGTGACCGCACCGCCTTCAAGAACATGATCGACACCTGCCACGCGGCCGGCCTGAAGGTCGTCGTCGACACCGTCGTCAACCACATGTCGGCGGGCAGCGGCACCGGCACCGGCGGCTCGACGTATACGAAGTACGACTACCCGGGCCTGTACTCGTACCCCGACTTCGACGACTGCACCTCCCAGGTCACCAACTACCAGGACCGCTGGAACGTCCAGCACTGCGAACTCGTCGGCCTGGCCGACCTGGACACCGGCGAGGAGTACGTCCGCAAGACGATCGCCGGCTACATGAACGACCTGCTCTCCCTGGGCGCCGACGGCTTCCGCATCGACGCGGCCAAGCACATCCCCGCCGAGGACCTGGCCAACATCAAGTCCCGCCTGACCAACCCTTCCGTCTACTGGAAGCAGGAGGTCATCTACGGCGCGAACGAGGCCGTCCAGCCCTCCGAGTACACCGGCAACGGAGACGTCCAGGAGTTCCGCTACGCCTACGACCTCAAGCGCGTCTTCAACAACGAGAAGCTGGCCTACCTGACCAACTTCGGCGAGGGCTGGGGCTACCTCGGCAGCTCGGTGGCCGGCGTCTTCGTGGACAACCACGACACCGAGCGCAACGGCAGCACCCTCAACTACAAGGACGGCGCCAACTACACCCTGGCCAACGTCTTCATGCTCGCCTGGCCGTACGGCGCCCCGGACATCAACTCCGGCTACGAGTGGACGGACACCAACGCGGGCCCGCCCGACAACGGCCAGGTCAACGCCTGCTGGCAGGACGGCTGGAAGTGCCAGCACGCCTGGCCGGAGATCATCCGCATGGTCGCCTTCCGCAACGCGACCCGCGGCCAGTCGGTCACCAACTGGTGGGACAACGGCAACAACGCGATCGCGTTCGGGCGGGGGAGCAAGGGGTTCGTGGCGATCAACCACGAGTCGAGCAGCCTGAGCCGCACCTACCAGACGTCCCTCCCGGCGGGCACGTACTGCAACGTGCAGAACAACACGACGGTGACGGTGAACTCCAGTGGACAGTTCACCGCCACCTTGGGCGCCAATACAGCGCTGGCGATTTATGCGGGGAAGTCGAGCTGCTAGTTGTTCTGCACGTTGCATTGACGACTCTCGCTGCCGTTCATCGGCCGCGATTCCCGTTGCCGCCTCGGATGGCGGGCTGGGCTTCACGCAACCGCCTCCGGGGCTGCCCGGGACTCGGCGCCGATGGGCGCCTGCGCGTGCTGTTGGTGACCGAGCCGCCCGTCCGGCGGGCTCGGGCGTGAATCTTGTTGCAGGCGGTGATCATGGCGCTGAACTTCGCCTGGCTGCCGAAGCGGCTGTTCAGGCTGTAGGAGTACGGCTGGTAGACGTCCCACCAGTAGGACGAGGACTGCTTCAGGGACTCCTGGGTGCACTCGGAGGCGACGGAGTCCCAGTTCCATTCCCAAAGGTTCGCGATGACATCGCCCTTGGCGGTGGTGTCCGCCCGCGCGGGGGGCGCCGGCAGGGCGATGGCACCCGTGAGCGGGTTCGACAACCGGTGAGCGTGCGGCAGTTGAGAACAGCACGTCAAGGTTGACGTTGAAACTTCTTGCTATGAGTTTCAAGACTCTTGCTGTAAAGCTTTTGTTGGGGATACGGTCACGCGGGCCGGACCCAAGAGAGCCGCATTCGCTAGGAGTTACCGCGTGATACCCAGAGCGAGACGGGCCGCGGCCGTCACCGCCACAGCCCTCGCCGCCGCACTGATCCAGCCACTGGCGGCACACGCAGTCAGCCCGCCCGCACCCCCGTCGGACGCGGCCCTCGCCGCCCAGCCCGCCCGGCACGACGACACCCGCGAGCAGTTCTACTTCGTCATGCCGGATCGTTTCGCCAACGGTGACACGTCCAACGACAGGGGCGGCCTGACCGGCTCCCGCCTCAGCACCGGCTACGACCCCACCGACAAGGGCTTCTACCAGGGCGGCGACCTCAAGGGCCTGGCCAAACGGCTCGACTACATCAAGGGGCTCGGCACCACCGCCATCTGGATGGCCCCGATCTTCAAGAACAGGCCCGTGCAGGGCACCGGCTCCAACGCCTCCGCCGGCTACCACGGCTACTGGATCACCGACTTCACCCAGGTCGACCCGCACTTCGGCACCAACAAGGACCTGAAGACCCTCATCTCCAAGGCCCACGCCAAGGGCATGAAGGTCTTCTTCGACGTCATCACCAACCACACCGCCGATGTCGTCGACTATGCGGAGAACTCCTCCGACTACCTCTCCAAGGGCGCCTTCCCCTACCTGACCAAGGACGGCAGGCCCTTCGACGACGCCGACTACGCCGACGGCACCAAGAAGTTCCCGGCCGTCTCCGGCGCCTCCTTCCCGTACACCCCGAAGGTCACGAGTGGCTCCAAGGTCCCGGCCTGGCTCAACGACCCGACGATGTACCACAACCGGGGCGACTCGACGTACGCCGGAGAGTCCACGACCTACGGCGACTTCTCCGGCCTGGACGACCTGTGGACCGAGCGCCCCGAGGTCGTGCACGGCATGGAGAAGATCTACGAGCGGTGGGTGAGGGACTTCGCCGTCGACGGCTTCCGGATCGACACCGTCAAGCACGTCGACCTGCCGTTCTGGACGCAGTGGGCGACCGCGCTGGACACGTACGCGGCGGCGCGCGGACGGAAGAACTTCTTCATGTTCGGCGAGGTCTACTCCGCCGACACCTCGATCACCTCGCCGTACGTCACCCAGGGCCGCCTCGACGCCACTCTCGACTTCCCCTTCCAGGACGCGGCCCGCGCCTACGCCTCCCAGGGCGGCAGCGCGCAGCGGCTCGCGGGCGTCTTCGGTGACGACTACAAGTACACGACCGACAAGGCCAACGCGTACGAGCAGGTCACCTTCCTCGGCAACCACGACATGGGCCGCATCGGGTACTTCCTCAAGCAGGACAACCCGAAGGCCACCGACGCCGAGATCCTGAGGAAGGACAAGCTCGCGAACGAGCTGATGTTCCTCAGCCGTGGCAACCCGGTCGTCTACTACGGCGACGAGCAGGGCTTCACCGGCTCCGGCGGCGACAAGGACGCCCGCCAGACCATGTTCGCCTCCAAGGTCGCCGACTACCTGGACGACGACGAGATCGGCACCGACCGCACCCACGCCAGCGACTCCTACGACACGAGCGCCCCGCTCTACCAGGAGATCGCCCGGCTCTCCAGGCTCCGCACGGCCAACCCGGGCCTGACCGACGGCGTCCAGACCGAGCGCTACGCGGCCGACGGCGCCGGTGTCTACGCCTTCACCCGTACGGACGCCAAGACGGGCGCCGAGTACGTCGTCGCCTTCAACAACGCCGACGGCGAGAAGTCCGCGACATTCTCAACCGGCTCGGCCGACATGACGTACCAGGGCGTCTACGGGACCTCCGACGCGGTGAAGTCCGACGCCGACCGCAAGCTCACCGTCACCGTCCCGGCCGGTTCCGCCGTCGTCCTCAAGGCCACCGGCGCCCTCGCCGAGCCGGCCACCAAGCCGACGATCACGCTCAAGGCCCCGGCCGCCGGAGCCACCGGGACCGTGGACGTGACGGCCGATGTCGACGGCGGCCAGCTGAACCGCGTCGTCGTCGCCGCCCAGGTCGGCGACGCCAAGTGGCAGGTGCTCGGCTCCGCCGACCACGCCCCCTACAAGGTCACCCAGGCCATCGGCAAGGACGTACCGGCCGGGACCGCCCTGCGCTACAAGGCGGTCGTGATCGACTCGGCCGGGCACACCGCGAGCGCCACGGCGAGCAGCACCTCCGGCACCCCGTCCGCGCCCGAGGTCCCCAAGGCCTCCTCCCGGGACTACGCGATCGTCCACTACAAGCGCACCGACGGCGACTACGACAACTGGGGCCTGTACGCCTGGGGTGACATCGCCGACGGCGAGGCCACGAACTGGCCCGCCAGCCACCCGTTCACCGGCCGGGACGCCTACGGCGCCTTCGCCTGGGTCAAGCTCAAGCCCGGCGCCTCCAACGTCGGCTTCCTGGTCATCGACAAGAACGGCACCAAGGACGTCTCCGCCGACCGGAGCATCGACGTCACCAAGACGGGTGAGGTCTGGGTCGAGCAGGGCAAGCCGGACGTACTGACCCAGAATCCCGGCCATCCCGCGCAGGACAAGACCAAGGCGGTCATCCACTACCACCGCGCGGACGGGAACTACGACGGCTGGGGCCTGCACGTCTGGACGGGTGCCGCGCATCCCACCGACTGGTCGAACCCGCTGGAGCCGGTGAAGACTGATGCCTATGGCGCGGTCTTCGAGGTGCCGCTCACCGAGGGTGCCACCAGCCTCAGCTACATCATCCACAAGGGCGACGACAAGGATCTCCCCGCCGACCAGTCGCTGGACCTCAAGTCCAACGGCTACGAGGTGTGGCTGTTGAACGGCCAGGAGAAGTACCTGCTGCCGCAGCCGTCGGGCAGTGCGGCCGCCCTCGACCTGACCACGTCCAAGGCGATCTGGATCGACCGGGACACCGTCGCCTGGAACGGTGTGGACGGCGCCGCCTCCACTCAGCTGCTGTACTCGCTCGATGGCTCGATCGCGGTCAAGGACGGTGCGCTGACCAGCGACGACGAGCGCTGGATCCGGCTGAGCAAGACGACCCTGACCGACGCCCAGAAGGCGAAGTTCCCGCACCTGAAGGACTACACCGCCTGGTCCGTCGACCCGCGCGACCGGGACCGGGTGCCCGCGGCCCTCAAGGGCCAGCTCGTCGCCTCGCAGCGTGCCGCCGACGGTGCCGTGCTGGCCGCGACCGGTGTGCAGATCGCGGGCGTGCTGGACGACCTCTACCCCGCTGCCACCAAGACCGCGCTCGGCCCGGTCTTCCACGACGGGAAGCCGACCCTCTCCGTGTGGGCGCCGACCGCGCAGAGCGTCTCAATGGAGCTGGACGGCTCGGCCCACGCCATGCACCGCGACGACACGACCGGCGTCTGGTCCGTGACCGGCCCGGCGTCCTGGAAGGGCAGGCCCTACCGGTACGTCGTGAAGGTCTGGGCGCCCAGCGTCCGCAAGATGGTCACCAACAAGGTCACCGACCCCTACTCGGTCGCCCTCACCGCGAACTCCGAGCGCAGCCTCGTCGTCGACCTGGACGACAGGTCCCTCGCGCCGAGCGGCTGGTCGGCCCTGCACAAGCCGAGGGCCGTACCGCTGAAGGACGCGCAGATCCAGGAGCTGCACATCCGGGACTTCTCGGTCGCCGACAAGACCGTACCGGCGAAGGACCAGGGCACCTATCTGGCCTTCACCGACCAGAACAGCGACGGCTCCAGGCACCTCAAGGAGCTGGCGAAGTCCGGGACGTCGTACGTGCACCTGCTGCCCGCGTTCGACTTCGCGACCGTCCCCGAGAAGAGGGCCGACCAGGCGAGGACCGACTGCGATCTCGCCTCCTACCCGGCCGACTCCGACCAGCAGCAGGCGTGCGTGGCGAAGATCGCCGCGAAGGACGGCTACAACTGGGGCTACGACCCGTACCACTACACGGTCCCCGAGGGCTCGTACGCCACCGACCCGGACGGCACCGCCCGTACGGTGCAGTTCCGCAGGATGGTGCAGGCGCTGAACGAGGACGGCCTCAGGGTCGTCATGGACGTTGTCTACAACCACACGGCGGCCAGTGGCCAGGCGGACACCAGCGTGCTGGACCAGATCGTGCCGGGCTACTACCAGCGGCTGCTCGCCGACGGCTCGGTGGCCAACAGCACCTGCTGTGCCAACACCGCGCCGGAGAACGCGATGATGGGCAAGCTGGTCGTGGACTCGATCGTCACCTGGGCGAAGGAGTACAAGGTCGACGGGTTCCGCTTCGACCTCATGGGCCACCACCCGAAGGCCAACATCCTGGCGGTCAGGAAGGCCCTGGACGCGCTGACCCCGCAGAAGGACGGCGTCGACGGCAAGAAGATCATCCTGTACGGCGAGGGCTGGAACTTCGGCGAGGTCGCGAACGACGCCCGGTTCGTCCAGGCCACGCAGGCGAACATGGCCGGCACCGGCATCGCCACCTTCTCCGACCGCGCCCGGGACGCGGTGCGCGGCGGCGGCCCCTTCGACTCCGACCCCGGTGTCCAGGGTTTCGCGTCCGGGCTGTACACCGACCCCAACGGCTCGGCGGCGAACGGCACGCCGGCCGAGCAGAAGGCCCGGCTGCTGCACTACCAGGACCTGATCAAGGTCGGCCTGACCGGAAACCTCGCGAAGTACCACTTCACGGACACCGACGGCAAGGAGGTCACCGGAGCGGAGGTCGACTACAACGGCTCGCCCGCCGGTTATGCGGACGCGCCGGGTGACGCCCTCGCCTACGTCGACGCGCACGACAACGAGTCCCTCTTCGACGCCCTGACGTACAAGCTCCCGAAGGACACCTCCGCGTCCGACCGGGCCCGGATGCAGGTCCTCGCGATGGCGACGGCGGCGCTGTCGCAGGGGCCGTCCCTGTCCCAGGCGGGCACCGACCTGCTGCGCTCCAAGTCCCTGGACCGCAACTCGTTCGACAGCGGGGACTGGTTCAACGCCATCCACTGGAACTGCGCCGACGGCAACGGCTTCGGGCGCGGGCTGCCCATGGCGGCCGACAACCAGTCCAAGTGGGACTACGCCAAGCCGCTGCTCACGGGCGTCAAGGTCGGCTGCCCGGAGATCACCGGCAGCTCCGCCGCCTACCGGGACCTGCTGAGGATCCGGACGACCGAGCAGGCGTTCTCGCTCGGTACGGCCGCGCAGGTGCAGGACGGGCTGTCCTTCCCGCTGTCCGGCAAGGACGAGACGCCGGGCGTGATCACCATGAGCCTGGGTGACCTGGTCGTCGTCTTCAACGCCACCCCCGAGCGGCAGGAGCAGAAGATCGGCCCTCTCGCCGGGGCGCACTACCGGCTGCACCCGGTGCAGGCCTCCGGCGCCGACCCGGTGGTGAAGGCCTCTTCCTACGCGGCCGACACGGGCACGTTCACCGTCCCGGCACGGACCGTGGCGGTGTTCACGCGGGCCTCGAACTAGGGTGAGGGCACAGCCGTAGAACAGGAGTGCGCATGCCGCAGATCACCATCGACTACTCGGACATCGTGGAGAACGCCTTCGACCGGGAGGGCTTCGCCCGGGCGCTGCACGAGGCGACCGTGGAGATCGCGGCGGCGAAGCCGGAGGCCTGCAAGACGCAGTTCCGGCCGAGCGCGTACACCGTGTTCGGGTACGAGGATCCCGGGGCGCGCGGGCACGCCATCGTGCACGTGACGATCGGGCTCCTCGCCGGACGCAGCGAGGAGACGAAGGCGCGGCTCACGGAGACGGCCCTGGAGCTGCTCCGGACGTACCTGACCGCGGAGGACGGGGCCACCCTGCACGCCTCCGCCGAGGTCCGCGACCTCGACCCGTCCTACCGGAAGTTCGACCGGTAGCTCAGGGCGCGAGGGACAGCAGCCGGCCGGCGAGCTCCGCGAAGGGGCCGTCGGCCGGCTCGTCCTCGACCATCGTCTTCAGCAGGGTCGCCATGTCCTCGTCGTAGGCGGCGCTGACGGCGGCCAGTGCGGCGAAGTCGTGCACCAGCTGGACCTCCAGTTCGGCGCGCGGGATGCGCCGGCCGTCCAGCCAGATCAGGGCCGTGGACTCGGCGAGCGAGATCCAGGAGCGGACGACCAGCTCCAGCCGCGGGGGCGCGTCCGTGACCCCGAGGTGCGACAGGATCTGTTCGTACGCCGCCTGCCGTACGGAGTCGATGAGGGCGTTGGTCGCAAAGGCGTGGTCCTTTGAGCGGACTCCGTCCGCGGAGACCGCCGGGCCGCCGCGCATCAACGCCGAGAAACCCGGCCCGTGTTCGTCCACGAAGTCGAAGTAGCGGCCCATCACGCGCAGCAGCCGGGCGCCGAGCGGGCCCTCGTGCGGCTCGGTGAAGCGGCCCGCGAGGTCCTCCGAGGCGCGCTTCAACGCGGCCTCGTACAGGCTGAGTTTGCCGGGGAAGTAGTGGTACACGAGCGGGCGTGAGATGCCCGCCGCCGTGGCTATCTCGTCGATGGAGACCTCGTCCGGCGAGCGCTTGCTGAACAGGTCGAGGGCGACACCGATCAGCTGCTGCCGCCGCTCTTCCACGCCCATCCTGCGGCGAACCTCGGTACTCATGCGAACACCTTACCGATCGGATCCGGCCGCAGGCGTTCACATGTCGAGCACCAGGCGATCACTCCGGGCCCGCGACACGCAGATCAGCATCGTGTCGGCGCGCTCCCCGTCCGTCAGCAGCTCGTCCCGGTGGTCGATCTCCCCTTCCAGCACCCGCTGTTGACAGGTCCCGCAGAACCCCTGCTCGCAGGAGTAGACGGTGCCCGGCAGTTCCCGGCGTACGGCGGCCAGCACGGTGGAGTCGGCCGGCACGGTCAACGTGCGTCCGCTACGCCGGAGTTCGACCTCGAACTCCGTGTTGCCGTCGGATGACGTACGTGGCGCGAACCGTTCCAGGCGGACGTCCGGGAAGCGTGCCGCGACGGCCCCCATGAGCCCCTCGGGGCCGCAGCAGTAGACGGCAGCCCCCTCGCTCACCTCGAGGGCGTCGAGATCGGGCCTTCCCTCCACGACGGTCACCCGGCCGTCGCGGCCCAGCTTCTCGACGTCCTCCAGGAACGGCATCGAGGCCCTGTCGCGCCCCGCGTACAGCAACCGCCACTCGGCGCTCTCCGGGAGCGTCCGCAGCATCGCCAGCAGCGGGGTGATCCCGATCCCACCGGCGACGAAGAGATACGACGGTGCCTCGACCAGCGGGAAGCGGTTCCGCGGCCCTCGCACCTCCACTTCCATGCCCTCCGTCAGCTGCTCGTGCACCTCGCGCGAGCCGCCCCGCCCGTTCTCGACCAGCCGGGTCGCCACGGTGTACGAGGAGGTGTCCTCGGGGTCGCCGCACAACGAGTACTGCCGGACGAGTCCAGACGGCAGCACGAGGTCGAGATGAGCGCCGGGCTCCCAGCGCGGCAAGTCCCGCCCCTCGAGCCGCAGTCGGACGACCCCGTCGGCCACCGTCTCGCGCGAGGTCACCAGCAGCCGCAGCGCCCGCGAGCGCGGCCGGCCCGAGATGGGCTCCTCCAGCGCGGGCATCGGCCACAGCGGCGAGACCTGGATACGGCGGCGCAGGGCCCGCCGGGTCAGCAGGGCGGCGCCCGCGACGAGCGCGACGGTACGCAGCTTCGGCATCAGGCGGCCCTCTTCTCCGCCGCCGTGGCCGCGGGGGAGGAGGCCAGGTAGGCGACGGCCTGCTCGGTGTCGCCCTCCTGCGAGGGGTGGTAGTCGCGGCTGAGATAGCGGGGGATGGACCTGAGCATGTCGCCGGGCGCGGGGAGCAGACCCCGCCTGCCGCGGTCGTAGAAGTCCTTGAAACCGGCCTTGCCGTCGATGAGGGTCGGGTCGTTCTCCATGAAGAACCGCGCCCCGCGCTGCCACAGGAACACCAGCGCCGAGAAGGCCGTGGCCCAGGTCCGCACCCGCCGGCGGTAGCTCCCGTCGACGTGCATGAACAGCTCGAAGGCGACCGAGCGGTGCTCGACCTCCTCCGCGCCGTGCCAGCGCAGCAGGTCCAGCATGGTCGGGTCGGCGCCGCGCCGGTCGAGTTCCCCGGCGTTGAGCACCCAGTTGCCGAGGAACGCGGTGTAGTGCTCGATGGCCGCGATGAGCGCGACCCGCTCCATCAGCCACCACCTGCGCGCCCTGCCCGGCGGCAGCGTGCGGTCGCCGAGCAGCTTCTCGAAGAACCAGTCGACCTGGGCGGTGTACGGCGTCGGATCGAGCCCCAGCTCGCGCAGGTGCGGCAGCACCTCGTCATGGGCCTGGGAGTGCATCGCCTCCTGGCCGATGAACCCGATGACGTCCTCGCGGAGCCGCTCGTCGCGGATGTACGGCAGCACCTGCTTGTACACGTGCACGAACCACCGCTCACCGGCGGGCAGCAGCAGGTGCAGCACGTTGATGGTGTGCGTGGTGAACGGATCCCCCGGCACCCAGTGCAACGGCGTGCCGTCCCAGGAGAAGGACACCTTGCGTGCCTTGAGCGGCACCCGGGCCTGCGTGTTAGACATGGCGTCAATGTACTGACGGGTAAGCGGGCTGGGAACCCCTCGGACGCACCTTGTTTACACTGCTGTCAATAACAGCCCCTACCGCAGCCCGCTGATCGCCCGCCCGTCCGTCAGCGTGCCCTTCAGAGAGGCGTGCGCCCCCTGCTTGGCCCGGGCCACCAGGAACTGCCCCTGCCCGGCGGCGTTGACCCCGCCCCCGGCCTGGATCGACGCCGTGTCCTCGCTGCCGGCGGCCAGCAGATACCAGTGTCCGGCGGCGGACTTCCACAGCACCCCGGCGAGCACATGCGGATCACGCGGCCCGCAGGAGCGCGCGTCCGTGCCCTTGGCGACCACCGCGCCCACCCGCCCGCCCGGCGTCCGGAACTGGGCCAGCGCGCCCGTACCGTCGCCGCGCCAGGTCTCGGCCCTGGTGCACACCCACTCGGCCGCCCCGGTGCCGTCGGGCAGCGGCTGGTCGGCGTACGCCCAGGCGTTGACGCTGCGCACCCCGACGGAGCGCTCCGCCGCCAGCGAGCAGGCGAACGGCGCCCAGGCCTGCCGCCCGGCGGCGTCGGACACCTCACCGGTCGAGCCGGGCCGGCCGGCGGTGAGGTGGGCCGGTACCAACTCGCCCAGATCGGTGCTGAGTTCGGTGCCCGTGGCGCCGGTCAGCTGGAGCACCGTCCAGGAGGTGCACTTGCCGGGCCGCAGCGCGGGGCTGGCCAGCGGGGCGGTGATGCCGTTGGTGATCTTCAGTGGGGTCGCGGCCGAGTCCGGCTTCATCAGGTCCCGCGAGGCCGCCTTCCTCACCCAGGGCGCGGTCAGATACTGCACATTGCCGTCCGAGCGGCCCAGCAGCAGTGCGCCCGCCTCGGCGCTGGTCGCACCGTCGGCACGGGCGAGGTCGAGGGCGGCGCCCTGGGTGCCGTCGACCGGCTCGGCGTAACGGACGACCCGCAGGCCGTCGTAGAAGATCACCACGCGGGCGCTGTCGACCTGGCCCGCGTACAGCAGCTGGGGCGGGCCGGCCGGGCCGCCGGTGTCGGTGCCGGCGGTCGCGGAGACATGGACCGTCGCGCCGGGGCGGGCCCACACGGCGAGGGCGCGGCGCAGCAGGGCCGTGTCGCCGGTGAGCGGGCCGCGCGCGGGCCACATCGAGAAGTCGGTGCGGGCGGCGGACTCCCAGTCGGTGGGGGAGACCCGGATCAGCCGGCCGGGGTCGAGGGCGGCCTCGGTGGCCGGGTTCCCGGCGGAGGCGGGGGCGGCGGCACCGTCCGGGCCCCAGCCGTTGCTCGGCATGGCGACCAGCGCCCCGCACACCGCGAGCGCCGCGGCGGCGGCGAGGGCGGCCTTGGTGTGCTGGCGGCGGCGCATCAGATCGGTGGGCCGGGCCTGGAGCAGACAGGGGTCGAACTCGGGGGAGGACAGCAGCTCCGGCTGGGTGGGCACGCCGTTCGCCGAGGCCACCGCTGCGCCCGGGTCCTCGACCCCGGCGGCCGTGAGCAGCTCGCGGATCTCGGTGTCGGACAGCTTCTCCAGGCCGCGCAGCACATAGGCGGCGCGGGCCGGGCCCGACAGGGCGGACAGTCGCTGGTCCAGGGCGAGTTCGTCGGCGCCGCCCGAGCGGGGGAACAGCCTGAGGCCCCACACCTGGGGCAGCAGCGGCGGCAGCTGGGCGAGCCCCGGCAGGCCCTTGCGCGGCCGGGCCGCCTCCAGGGCCGTACGCAGGACGCGCTCGCGCAGGAACACGTAGCCCGGATCGTCCTCCCCGCCCGAGACCTGGGCCGGCAGTACGGACTGCCGCTTGCCGCCGCCGGGCAGGGCGCGCTGGGCGAGGGCGTGTGCGGTCAGCACCCGGCGACTGCGGCCGAGGCCCGGTGGCAGCACCAGGTAGGCGATCCGGACCAGCCGGGGATAGTGCTCGACGAGCGCGGCCTCGGCCTGCTCGACGTCGACCGGTCCGGTGTTCTCGGTGGAGGCGGGTGCGTGACGCTGGGCTACATCCTGTGACTGCACGTCATGGGAAACGAGCGAGCCGGGGGTTGGTCACCCCCGGATGGGTGGTTTCACTCCTCCGGCTCGACCAGCAGCCGCGCGTAGTTGGCCACCGACCGCTGGTAGCGGGGCAGGTGGGGTGCCAGGGCGCCGAGGACGAGGGACAGGCCCTCGCGGTCGCGGCCGAGGCTGGACAGGCACAGGGCGAGCATGGCCCGTACCGCGTCGTCCAGCTCGTCCGAGGGGGCGTCCAGTTCGGGCGTGAGCAGCTTGACGCCCTCCTCCGCCCGTCCGGTGTTCCGGAGCGAACTGGACAGCTGGATCCTGGCGCGCCGCCCCCGGTAACCGCCGAGCCCCCGCGCGAGCGCCTCCCGGTACAGCGGCACCGCCTTGTCCGAGTGCCCGGTCGAGTCCCAGGCGCAGGCCTGCTCGAAGGGGCCCAGCGGGCTGTCCTGCGGCAGCTCGGCGACCAGCGCGTCGATCACCGCGCGGAACTCGTGCGCGCGCTCTTCCGGATACTCGTCGAAGGTGGCCCAGGCGGCGGCCACACGGTCTTCCCAGTTCTGGTTCACCGCGTCACCTTCGCACACCCGTGCCCCCTCCGGCGCCGGATTTGAGCGAACGGCGGCCGGGAGCCGTATCCGAAGGAGCTGAGGCATGCTTGGCCCACAGGACCGGAGGAACACATGAGGGTGACCCGACCGATGCTCGCCGTGACGGGCGCCGCCGCGGCCGTGCTGGCGCTGGGCGGCTGCGGTTCGAGCGGTGACACCAAGGCGGTCCCGCCCACCGCGACCGGCAGCCTGGAGAGCCTGGCCGCCGAGGTGAAGTGCAAGCCGAACATGCAGACCGACGCCGACGAGATCCGGCAGGCCATCTGCACCAACACCGACGGGAAGTTCATCCTCGCCACCTTCGCCACCGACCGCGGCCAGCGCGAGTGGATCAACGACGCCAAGGACTACGGCGGTTACTACCTCGTCGGCCGCAAGTGGGTCGCCGTCGGCGACAACGGGGTCGTCAAGGCGCTGCGCGGCACGCTCGGCGGGGATGTGGAGATGGGTACGAACCACTCCTCCCACTCCATGCACAGTGGCTGAAGCACACGGAAAGGCCGGTGACGGGAGGGGGTTCCGTCACCGGCCTCGCTTGTGGCCCGCGTCAGGTGATCACGCGCACCGCTGACCGTTGTTGATGCAGTTGGCGATCCTGTTGGCCAGACCGCCGGTCGTGACGCTGATGAAGTCGTCGTGGTCGGTGATCGGCTTGTGCAACTCCTCCGGGAAGCCGTCCACCGCGTAGGCGTTCTTCACCGTGCCGTCCGCCTGGACGACGGGCTGCGGCACGTTGTACACGAGGCGCATCGTCAGCTGCGGGATCGCCTTGAACCCGTTCGGGCAGGCGCCGCTCGCGGGGTCCGCGAAGGCCACGTGCGTGCGGTGGTTGGCGCTGTCGATGTTCACGCCGTCCCAGCAGCTCTGGAAGGCGAACGAGCGCACCACGTTGCTGCCCTGCGGACAGATCGGGTACTGCGTGGTCAGCTGCACCTTGTTCTCGAAGCCGGTGCAGCTCCAGTGCGCGTTGGCGTTGGCCGTGCCGTTGACGAAGGCCTTGGCGTCACCGGTGATGATCCGCAGGAACTGCGGCATCGCGACGACCTTGCTCGCCGGGCTGCCCACGTACTTGATCTGGGCCTGCTGGGGGACCAGGATCTTGCCGACGTTGAGGTCCTTGCCCCCGCCGTCCGCGTTCGCGTCCTTCTCCTGGGTGCCGTCCTGCTCGCGGATGACCGGCCAGTAGTACGCCGACAGGTCGTTCCGGTTCTGGCAGCTGGTGCCGCCCTGCAGGAAGGTCTGGTTGCTGGAGAACGCGTTGACCTTCTGGTTGCCGACGTAGTCGTGCACGTGGTGGGCACCGTTGGTCACGCCGGGCGCGACGATCACGTTGTCGCTGTTGTGGTTCTGGTTGGCGTTCACGCCGCAGCGCGTGATGAACGTGCCGGTCGAGGCGTTCTGCAGGTTCCGCGGCTTGCCCTGGACGTTCGGGGCGACCTTCGTGATGTCCACGAAGTCCGCCGCGGCCGGGCCGTCACCGCCCTGGCCACCGTTGTTGCCCTGTTGCTGGCCGCCTTGCTGCTGACCGCCTTGCTGCTGGCCACCGTTGTTCTGTTGCTGACCGCCGTTGTTCTGCTGCTGGCCACCGTTGTTCCCCCCAGCGGTGGTCTGGTTGGCGGTCTGCGTCGTACAGGCGGCGAGCTGGGACAGCCAGCCGTTGACCGACCCGCCGGCGCGCTGGATGTCGATCCGGATCCGGTCGATCGTCGCAGCCCGCTTGTCCTTCAGCGGCCCGACGATCGCGTTCTGCACGAAGCTCGGATCCTTGGACTGCGCGTCCCGGGTCGAGGCGAGCCGGTTGTAGGCCTCGGTGATCTGCCGGTCGAGGTTCGCCAGCTCCGTCGCCACGCCCTGGCGGGCCCGCCAGGGCACGTTCGTCAGCTTCTGGCCGACGTCCGGGCACGAGATCGTCGCGACCTGCGCCGTCGCGGCCTTCGTCTGGTTGCCTCCCCACGTCTGATGGTTCGATTCGTGCGCAGAGGCATAGAAGTTCGCCCAGATCAGCCCGCCCCCACCGAGCGCTAGGGCCGCCGATGCGGCTATGGCCTTGGTGGCCAGCGGCGTACGGCGTTTTCGTGTGTTGCGTCCCATGGAACTCCTCTGACTTCCTTGCGGGGCAGCATCGAGGCGCCCGACAGGAGTGAAGCGGCGTCCTTCCATACGGACGCCGCCCCAGAGGTGTTCACCGGTCTCACAAATTCCTCGCAGAAACAGGCGAGTTGGCAGGTCAGCGGTCCCGGTCGAGATAGGCGATGACCGCCAGGACGCGCCGGTTGTCGTCGTCCGACACCTCCAGGCCCAGCTTGGTGAAGATGTTGGAGGTGTGCTTGGCGATGGCCCGTTCCGTCACCACCAGCTGGGCCGCGATACCCGCGTTCGACCGGCCCTGCGCCATCAGCTCCAGCACCTCCAGCTCGCGCGGGGTGAGACCCGCGAGCGGCCGGTCCTCCGCCGCCCGCCGCGACAGCAGCTGCTGGATGACCTGCGGGTCCATCGCCGTACCGCCGGCCGCGACCCGTCGTACGGCGTCGATGAACTGCTCGGCGTCGAACACCCGGTCCTTCAGCAGATAGCCGATCCCGCCGGTGCCGTCCGCGAGCAGCTCACGCGCGTACAGCTGCTCCACGTGCTGGGAGAGCACCAGCACCGGCAGCCCGGGCCGCGCCCGCCGGGCCGCGAGCGCGCACTGCAGGCCCTCGTCGGTGTGCGTGGGCGGCAGCCGTACGTCGACCACCGCCACGTCCGGGTCCAACTCGGCAAGCGCCAGGGTGAGTTCGGGGCCGGACTCGACGGCGGCCGCGATCTCGAAGCCGAACGCCTCCAGCATCCGCACCAGCCCGTCGCGCAGCAGGAAGAGGTCTTCGGCTAGGACAACGCGCACGGGATCTCCATGGTCACCAGGGTGGGGCCGCCGACGGGGCTGCTGACGGCCAGGACGCCGTCGAATGTACCGAGCCGGCGCTCGACCCCGGCGAGACCCGACCCGGCGCCGATCACCGCGCCGCCCCTGCCGTTGTCGGTGACCGTGATCCGCAGCCGCCCGTCGGCGTGGTCCACGTCGACCCAGACCCGGTCGGCACCGGAGTGCTTGACGGCGTTGGTGAGCACCTCGCTGACCGCGAAGTAGGCCGCCGACTCCACCGGTGCGTCCGCCCGGCCCGGCAGCTCGACGGTCACCTCCGTGGGCAGCGGCAGCCGCAGCGCCAGCGCCCGTACGGCGTCGCCGAGTCCGCGTTCGGCGAGGACCGGCGGATGGATGCCGCGCACCAGGTCGCGCAGCTCCTCCAGGGCGTCGGCGGAGTTCCGGCGGGCCTGGGCGAGCAGCCGCTTGGCCTGGGCCGGGTCCTGTTCCACCAGCATCTCGATGGTGCCGAGGTCCATGCCCATGGCGACCAGCCGGGCCTGCGCCCCGTCGTGCAGGTCCCGCTCGATGCGGCGCAGTTCGGCGGCGGAGGTGTCCACGGCGTCCCGCCGGGTCTCGGTCAGCACCCGGACGCGCTCGGCGAGTTCGCCCTTGCCGTTGTCGAGCACCGCCCGGGTGAGCCGGAAGTGCGCGGTCATCAGAGCCGGGGTGTAGCGCCGGGCGACGCCGAGGAGGACGAGGGCGAGGACGGCTGCGCCGATGGCGCTCAGCTCTCCGGTGACCGGGACGAACGCGTACCAGTAGGTGCCGCCCTGCGTGTACGGCCGCCACAGCCCGAAGGGCAGCATCAGACCCTCGACGGGGAAGAACACCAGCACGGCCGGGAGTAGCGCGGTGACGAAACCGGCCGTGACGTCCACCGGCAGCCAGCGCACGTCCCGCCAGGTCTGCGGGTCGCCCAGCATCGTGAAGGTGCGGGTCCACGGGTTGGTGCCACGGGGGATCGGCCGGTACGCCGCCCTGATCCGCACCCCGCACCACTCGCCCGCCAGCCTGCGGCGCACGTCCGCCAGCGCGCGAACTCCCGTCAGCACGGCCGGAGTCGTCACGAGTCCGACGCCCAGTGGGATGAAGGCGAGGGACAGCGGGACCAGCACCAGGAACACTATGCCGAAAGGCAGTACGGTCACTGCCAGCACCAGCCCGCGCACGGCGGCCAGCAGGGCCTCCCGGGTGCGGCCGCTCTTGTCTTCGCTGCTCATGCGGCAAGTCTCGCCGACCCCGGGGCGGGGGTCACTGGCCCGAGGCCCCCTCCTGGGGGGTGGCGCCAGGTACACCCCCGGCCCCGGCCAGCACCTTCGCCTCCACCTCCGGATCGACGCCCGGGGCCGTCCGGTCAGGCCGCATCGGCGCCTCGCCGCCGATCTCCGTCAGCCAGCGCCAGGTGTCCTCGACCGTCTCCGCGGCCGGTCGGCACACCAGCCCCGTGGCCAGCGCCCGTGACACATCGGCGCGGTGCGCGCAGTCGTACAGCTCGCTGTCCGGCGGCGCCCACACCGGCAGCTCGGTCCACGGTTCGATCCCGGCGGCCAGGATCACCTCCGGGTCCGTCCAGCGCAGCTCCGCGTCCGCGCCGGTGACCCGGACGCACTGGTCGAGCAGCTCGCCCATGGTGCTGTGGCCCGGCGGGCCGACCAGGTCACAGGCCCCGCCCAGTGACTGTTCCACCGCTCCGAGCAGCCAGCCGGCCAGGTCGCGGACGTCGATGAACTGCACCGGCAGCTCGCGCGGCCCCGGGGCCAGCACCGGGCCGCCGCGGGCGATCCGGGTCAGCCACCAGGGCAGCCGGCCCACGTTCTCGTACGGGCCGAGGATCAGCCCGGCCCGCACCGCCAGCGAGTCCTCCTCGCCGAACGTCTCCTGCGCGGCCAGCTCGCCGCCCCGCTTGTCCTGGGGGTACGCGATCTGCTCCGCCTCGGCGGAGGCACCCTTGACCAGCGGCCCGAGCTCGGCGTCCCCGCCCAGCGAAGGCCAGGGCCAGGCGTACACCGACCGGCTGGAGACGTATACGTACCGCGCGGCACGGCCCCGCAGCAGCCGTCCCGCGGCGAGCACCGCACGCGGCTCCGCCGACCAGGTGTCGACCACGGCGTCCCAGCCGCCCGGGTCGGCGGCGAGGGCGGCCAGGCCGTCCGGGGCGGTGCGGTCGCCGTGCAACGACCGCACCCCGGGCGGGGGCCGGTGCCGCCCCCGGTGGAAGACGGTCACCTCCCAGCCCCGCCCCAGCGCCGCCTCGACGACGGCCCGCCCCACGAACTCCGTACCACCCAGCACAAGAAGTCTCATGCCGTGATCGTGCCCGGTCGGGGCGTGTGGCGGTACGGGACTCTGCCGAGGGCAGAGCCGGGGGAGGGTCAGCGCGCCGTCGGCGGCGTGTACTTGTAGCCCACCCGGCGCACCGTCTGGATCGTCTGCCGGTGCTCGGCGCCCAGCTTGCGGCGCAGCCGGGCGATGTGCACGTCGACGGTACGGCCGTCCCCGACGTGGCCGTAGCCCCACACCGTGGTGACCAGCTGGTCGCGGGTGTGCACCCGGTGCGGATGGGCCACCAGGTGGGCCAGCAGCTCGAACTCCAGGTAGGTGAGGTCGAGTTCACGGCCGTCGACGTCGGCGGTGCGCCGCACGGGGTCGATACGGACGAGGGCGTCGCCGGTGTCGCCGGGGCGGTCGGTGTCCACGACGTGCGGTCGGTCGGCCGGGATGAGGACGAGGTAGCCGACCATCGGCGGCTGCCCCGGCAGCGTGGGCAGGGTGTGCTGCGGCGCGGGCAGCCAGGTGGCGCCCGGCGGCAGGAACTCCGCGACGTCGATCACCTCGTCGGGGTCGACGGCGCGCAGCCGGTGCCGGGCGGGAGAGGTGACGGGGACGGAGGACAGAAGAGGAGTGGTCGCCATGAGGGGTCAGCTCTTTCGCGCGAGAAGTTCGTCGGGATGGACGTACGTCGTTCCGCGCTGGCCGAAGGCCGGGTTACGGCTTTAGAGGGCCCGCGCGTTCACCGCGCGGCAACACACCCGGTCGAAGTCGTGGTGCTGACGGGAAGGCCAGAAGGGCTCGAGGTCATGGCGACCCGTCGCGGTGTACTTCTGGAAGCTGGCCATGTGCCCATTGAAGCAGACACCGGCGCCGGACAGGAGCCCCACGCGAGATGATGTCTCGGTATCCGGACAGGAATCGTCAGTCGAGCACCGCCGCGGAGTCCAGCAGTTCCCGTACGGCGGAACGCAGGAGGTAGTCCGGGTGGGGGCCGCCCTCGACGAACAGGTCGCAGGAGACCCGCCGGTGCGACTCGGCGACCGCGCGCAGCGGGTCCACGGCGAACCGGGGGAGCAGGCCGATCGCGGTGAGTGCGGGCAGGGCCGGGGGCAGGCCGGATCCGGACCAGGAGCCCTGCCCTACCAGCCATCGGGCGAGGGGCTCCACCGTGTCCTCGGTCCGGCCCGTGATCCGCCACACGCCAAGGGCCGCCCGGCCCCGGCCGCCGACCGTACGTCCCTCCGTGAGCCGTTGCTCGACGAGCGGCAGCAACGGCAGGGCGGCGGGCCCGAGTTCACCCGCCCAGGACATCCACTCCGGGGTCGTGCCGGGGAGTTCGCGGCCGAGGAGGGCGAGCGCGGGCTGCGGATCGCCGGTCACCCGGTGGTACGCCAGCGCGGCGGCCATCGACACCGACGTGCCGCTTCCGGCCGCCGCCTTCCGCAGCGCCGCCGCGCCGACGGCACCGGCGGCCGGGCCGAGGGCGCCGAGTACATCGATCGCCGCGTGCGAACCGGTGTGCACCAGGGCGGCGAGTCCGGCCACGGCCTCCGCGGCCACCTCCGGATACCGCGCCAGCATCCCGACCAGCCGCGGCGGGGCCGCGTCCAGCCGCCCGGCGACGGCCCGGGCCACGGGCAGTGCCGCCGTCCCGAACTCCTCGGCCACCGCGGTGCCGGCGCGCACGGTGCCGTCCAGACCGGGCGCCCCCTCGACCAGCCGTACGACCTCCGGCACCTCCCCCACTGCCTTAAGGGCGTGGGGGCACCCCCAGGCCGTACCGGCGCGGGCCAGTACGGTGAGCGCCGCCGCCCGCACGTCCAAGTCCGCCGAGTCCAGGAAGGGCAGCGCGCGCTCCCGCACCCGCCCGCGGGACTCCGCGGGCAGCGCGCAGGCCAGCCGGGCCAGCCGGTACAACTCCCAGGCCGCGCCGACCGGCTCCGCCAGCACCCAGGGCAGGACGTCCGCCTCACGGTCCCGCCACTTCTCGGTGATGCCGTGGGCGAGCGGCACCCCCTGCGCGAGGGCCCGCAGCGCCGCCTCCGCGTCGTCCTCCAGGAGCCGGTCGGTGAAGGGGCGGTACGGCTCCGGCCAGTAACCGGTGTCCCGTTCGTGCGGGTCGGCCGCGTACGCCCGCGCGCAGACGTCCACCAGCTCGCCGGGCAGCGGCACTTCGGCGGTGCGCAGCAGGTCCTCGGCGGCGGCGAGCCGCACCCGGGGCTCGGGGTCGCCCAGCAGGCCGTGCCGCCAGCCGCCGTCGCCCGCCTCCAGCAGCGCGAGCGCGGTCACCACGTGCTCGCGCATCTCCGCATCGGGTTCCGCGTCGAGGCGGGCGCGCAGCAACGGGAGCAGGGGCAGCGCGTACGGATGGCCGAGGCTCGCGATCAGCAGCACCATGGCGGCCCGGATCTCCGCGTCGGCGTCGTGCGCGAGGTGCAGCAGCCCCGGCAGCGCTTCGGCCACGGCCCGCTGTGCCGCGGCGCGTTCGGCGGGCTTGCTGCGTCCGCCCGCGATGGCGCCGATCAGCCAGATCAGCTCCCGCCGGTGACCGGGCCCGTGGAGGGCGAGCCGGGCGAGGTGGGCGACGGCGGGGGCGGAGGCGTCGTAGACGTCCCCCTGGTGGCACAGCGCCGAGAACAGGTCGTGCGAGGCCCCTTCGCGTACGTCCGCGTCCTCGGACTCCATCGCACGCAGCAGACCGGGGATGTCGTCGGCCGGGCCGTACGCGTGCGTGAGCTTCCCCCAGTCGGTCTCCATGGGCCGCACGATATGCGGAAGGGGCGCCCGCCGAGACAGCGGGCGCCCCCTCCGGGAAGCGGGACGGATCAGACCTGGCCGGCCTTCTCCAGCGCGGAGCAGCAGGTGTCCACCAGCAGGCGGGTCACCACGTACGGGTCGACGTTGGCGTTCGGGCGGCGGTCCTCGATGTAGCCCTTGCCGTCCTTCTCGACCTGCCACGGGATACGGACCGAGGCACCGCGGTTGGAGACGCCGTAGGAGTACTGGTCCCACGGGGCGGTCTCGTGCAGACCGGTCAGGCGGTCGTCGATGCCGGCGCCGTAGTTCTTGACGTGGTCCAGCGGCTTGGAGCCCTCGCCGAGGGACTCGCAGGCGGTGATGATGGCGTCGTAGCCTTCGCGCATCGCCTTGGTGGAGAAGTTGGTGTGCGCGCCCGCGCCGTTCCAGTCGCCCTTGACCGGCTTCGGGTCGAGGGTCGCGGAGACGCCGAAGTCCTCGGCGGTGCGGTACAGCAGCCAGCGGGCCACCCACAGGTGGTCGGAGACCTCCAGCGGCGAGACCGGGCCGACCTGGAACTCCCACTGGCCGGGCATGACCTCGGCGTTGATGCCGGAGATGGCCAGACCCGCCTTCAGGCAGTTGTCCAGGTGGGCCTCGACGATCTCGCGGCCGAAGATCTCGTCGGCGCCGACACCGCAGTAGTAGCCGCCCTGCGGGGCCGGGAAGCCGCCCTCGGGGAAGCCGAGCGGACGGGCGCCGTCGAAGAAGGTGTACTCCTGCTCGATGCCGAAGATCGGCTCCTGGGCGGCGAACCGCTCGGCGACCTCGGCCAGCGCGGCACGCGTGTTGGAGGAGTGCGGGGTGAAGTCGATGTCCAGGACCTCGCACAGGACGAGGATGTCGTCGCCGCCGCGGATCGGGTCCGGGCAGGTGAAGACCGGCTTCAGCACGCGGTCGGAGGAGTGGCCCTCGGCCTGGTTGGTGGAGGAGCCGTCGAAGCCCCAGATCGGCAGCGCGTCGAGACCGGCGGGGGCACCCGTGATGATCTTCGTCTTGGAACGGAGCTTGGCCGTCGGCGCGGTGCCGTCGATCCAGATGTACTCGGCCTTGAAGGTCACGGGGCCACTTCCTTCGGGGGTGGTCGGGCGCACTCGGTGCGGGTGCTGCGGGTGCTGCGGGTTGCTGCGGCGCTACGGCACCGGGGCGCCGTGTCGATCTGCCGCGCAGCCTGTCAACAGGCCATTTCCCGGCCATTGCCCGTATGTGAACCCCGTGTTACCTGGCCCTTCTGTGTGACGGCTCACGTTGTGAGGTGCCGCCCGGCGGGGTATGGGCGGCACCGCGCCCCTTCAGGGCGTCACCGAACCGGGCGTCCCGGCCGGCGACCGCCACCCCCGTGCGGTCGCCGGCCCGACGGCCTGGCGGGACGCGCTCCTGGATGCGCCGCCTGTTCCTCCTGGACCCGGTCCGGTGCGTCACCGGGGCCAAGGCGGCGTATCCGCCGCGCGCCCTGCCGATGCTGCCGCGGCCCGGGCGGCGGTGCTGCTGCCGCAAGCGGCACCGCCGCCCTGCCCGGCCGCCTCACCGGCGCTCTGTCCGGTCCCCGAGCGTCACCCCACCTTCTCGATCCTGGCGTGGCGGATGAGGAACTTGCCCGGCTCCCTGACCTGTTCGAAGGCCGCGTTGTTGAGCAGCACGCAGCTGCCGGAGACCGAGGTGACCTTCACCGTGGTGGACTTGTTGTTGTCCAGGTTGGTGACCTTCAGGGTGGTCCCGGCGGGGAACTGGTTGCTGGAGGCGGCCGGGGCGCCGGCCTCGCCGGAGAGCGTGACCGTGGAGCCGTTGCAGACCTGCTGGCCGGAGGCCGCGGCGGCGCCACCGCCGCCGTTCCCCGTGGCGGCGGACTGCGAGGGCTGCGCGCTCTGCTGCCCCGCCGCCTGCTGCCCGGCGCCCTGCTGTCCGGCCTGCTGTCCGGCGCCCTGTTGTCCGGCGCCCTGCTGTCCGTTCTGCGCCTGCTGTCCGGTCTGGGAGCCCTGAGCCGACTCCCCAACCGTGCAACCGGCCGCCTTCTGCTGGACCTCGATCTGTTTGATGACCGCCTCGCGATTGGCGATCCGGGCCGCCGACTGCGCGTCCGGGTGCGCCTTCTGGTCCGCGATGAACCGGTCGTTGTTGCCGTGGGCCGTGGCCAGCCCCTGGCAGACGGTCGAGCCGTCCGCCGCGGACAGGGTCTTCGCGCCCTGCGCCGGCTGGGCCGCGTTGGACGTCGTGGCCAGCGCGAAGGCCCCGCCGCCCGCCACCGCCGCGGCACTGACGAGCAGCGCGATCTTCTTCTTCGTACCGAGACTTCTCCTGCGCGGCATGCGCGCCTCCTGAAGAGGTAGGGGAGCGTACGCCGCTATGTACGAGATACCGAACGGGGCTACTCAGCGGTTGCGGGAGTCAGTGAAGTGGCCTGCGTCACAGTGGAGTTGAGCGGCCGCTCAGCTCTTGTTGTGCGACAGGGCGTCCCGTACCGCCTCCTCGGAGCGGGCCACCAGCCCCGTACCGTCGTCGGCGGTGATGATCGGCCGCTGGATGAGCCTGGGGTGCTCGGAGAGGGCCGTGATCCACCGCTCGCGCGACTCCTCGTCCCGCGCCCAGTCCTTGAGCCCCAGCTCCTTGGCGTCCGCCTCCTGGGTCCGGGTGATGTCCCACGGCTCAAGTCCGAGCCGGTCGAGTACGGCCCTGATCTCGTCCTCGCTCGGCACGTCCTCCAGATAGCGGCGGACGGTGTACTCGGCCCCCTCGGCATCGAGCAGGCTGATCGCGCTACGGCACTTGGAGCAGGCCGGATTGATCCAGATTTCCATGCGGCACACCGTACTCGGCACCGGGCGGCACCAGGCGCAGCGCATGCAGCGCCAGCGAGAGGTCGGCGACCGCGCGGGGGTCGCGCAGCGAGCGGCCGGTGAGTTCCTCCAGCCGGCGCAGCCGGTAGCGGACGGTGTTGCGGTGGCAGTAGAGCCGCCGTGCCGCACCGGCCGCGGAACCCCCGGCCGCATACCACTGCTCCAAGGTCTCCAGCAGCCGGCCGCGTTCCTCCGGCGGCAGCTCCAGCACGCCTGCCAGGACCGCCTTCGCGATCCGGGCGGCCTCCTGAGGCGCCGCGGCCACCAGCAGGGCGAGGGGACCGTCGTCGAACCGGACGAGACCTGACCCCTCCCTCGGTACCCGGGCCAGCGCGAGGCGGGCCAGCCGCAGGGCTCTGGGAGTGTCCCGCAGGGCGCGGTACGCGGGGCTGAGGCCCACCCGGGATGCGGCTGATCCGCCGAGGACCCGCAGGGCGGCCTCCTCGCCGTCCGTGTTCCGGGTCGCCAGGACGCCGATCTGGAGGTCGGGCAGCAGCCGCCAGGCCGAGCGGACCCGCTCGGCCAGCAGGCGGGATTCGATGCCGGGCAGTCCCTCTCGTCCCGGCGCGGGGACGGCGGCCGCCACCACGACGAAGGGCCCTTCGGCCGGCAGGCCGAGCGCGTCGGCGGCTTCCCAGAGGGTGGTGTGGTCGGTCAGTACGCCCGTGAACAGGGCCTCGACCAGCACGGAGCGCTCACGGTCGCGCTGGAGCAGGAGGTCCGAGGCCGTCTCCCGGTAGGCGTCGCTGGCCGCCGCCGCCAGACCTTCGTTCACCCACCATGCGGCCAGCGCCACGATGGTGTCGGCGGTGACGGCGTCCGCGGCACGGGCCTCGGCCGCCAGCTCGGACCACAGGAACTCGGAGCCCACGCGGTAGGCGTGCAGCAGTTCCCCGAGCGGCGCGCCCTCGCGTGCCGCCTTGCGGCCCGTCTCCTGGGCCGGTTCCATGCCGGCCCTGCAGCCGTGGGCCAACTGCCCGAAGACCAGCTCGGTGTTGCGTCGGCAGGAGGCGGTCAGCTCCTCGAACGTGACGGGACCCTGGCCGCCGTAGTAGCCGACCTCGGTGCGGATGCGGCGGGCCATGCGCAGGCCCAGGTCCTGCGCGCGACCCAGCAGTGCGGCCGCGACCGGCGCGATCGCGGCGGGAGGCGGCGGTGTGCGGCTCATGACCGGCAGGTTACCGAGCGGCGCGCGGCACGCGGGGAGGTTGTGCACGGGCACAACCGGGCCAACTCGCCACGGTGTGCGGGCACATGGCCCGCCGGGTCGAGGGACACGACGATGTCGGCAACGTTACCGGCCGGTATCGGACCTGCGTTTCCGTCGTGATCCCGCCGTCACACCTCCCCAGGAGCAACCGTGCCCAGAGCCGCACTGACGAGCCCCCACAGCGCCGCCCGGCAGACCCGCCGTACACGCAAGGCCATGACCTGGACGTCCGCCGCCGCCGGTGTGCTCGTGGCCACCGCCCTCGCCGCCGCCCCCGCACAGGCCTCGGCCCTAAGCGGCGCCGACCCGGCCGGCGGCGCCTACGTGGCGCTCGGGGACTCCTACGCCGCGGGAGCCGGCATCCCCGCCCAGTCCGCGGGCCTGTGCATGCGCTCCGACCACGACTACGGCCGGCTCGTCGCCCAGTCCCTTGCCCCGAGCGCGTACCGGGACGTCACCTGCGCCGGCGCCAAGGTCGGCGCACTCACCACGCCCCAGACCGACGCCGGTGCCATCGTGGTCAACGGCCCCCAGCTCGACGCCGTCACACCGGACACCAGCCTGGTCACGCTCACCGTCGCGGGCGACAACCTCGGCACGTCCGACTTCGGATTCGGCGATGTCGCCGCCATCTGCTCCGCGCTCTCCGTGACCGATCCGCTCGGTACGCCGTGCCGCGACTTCTACAAGGACAAGCTCAGCGCGCGGCTGGACTCCGCCGGGGCGGAACTCGGCAGCGATCTGAAGCTGATCCACGCGCGCGCCCCGCGGGCGAGGGTCCTGGTCGTCGGCTATCCGGCGGTGCTGCCCGACGCCCCCGGGCAGTGCCTCGGCAAGCTGCCGGTCACGACCGGGGACCTGGTTTTCCTGCGCTCCGTCCTGGGCGAGCTGAACGACACGGTCGCCGCCACCGCCGAGGCCGGCGACGCCACGTACGTGGACACGCTCACCCCGACCCGGGGCCATGACAGCTGTTCCTCCACCCCCTGGATCTCGGGGCTGTTCCCGACCTCGCCGACGCTGCCGCTCCATCCGTACCCGACGGGGGAACGCGCCATGGCGGATGCCGTGCTGAGCGCGCTCAGCCGCTGATGTGCCGTTGATCCACCGTGTGGCCCGCAGGGCGTTGTTCGAATTCAGCCGCCTCACGCGCATCGCTGGGACCTTGTGTGACGCGGCGACAATTCCCTTCTCCACCTGGGGCTTTGTCGGCCGCTGCGGGCCACCGATTGTCAGTGCCCGGCAGTAGACTGGAAGCAGTGTTCGAGGGCATCGCCGGACTGTCCGGTCGGTGCCCTGACCGCGACAGGAGGATGCCCGTGCCCGCTGCCGCCCTGAAGCCGAAGCCGTTGCCCACCCAGTCCACCGCCCAGCACCCCGTGCTGTTCGACTCGCCCTACGAGCCCATGGTGAAGCGGCCGTTGCCCGCCGGGCGGCCGCGCGAGTGGTACGTCAGCCACAACCGCCGCCTGAAGGCCATGCGCCTCGCCATAGCCCTGCTCGACTCGGGGATCTACCTCCCGGCTCAGGCTCGCGACGAGAAGATCCGCAGCACGGCGGAGGAGATCGGCATGCGCCCGCCGTCCGCCACGACCTGCCACATGGTCCGGGCGTTCATGCGCTACAGCCGCTGACGCCTTCTCCACGACGCCGGGTGCCCGCACTCCCCGGAGCACCCGGCGCCCCTCACCCGCCGGACAGGCCCTGGGCCGACGCGGCCTCCACCGCACCGCCCTGCCCCCGTAGGCCCGGAACGCCTCCAGCGCGGGCGAGGTCTGCCGGCTGTGCGGCGTACGGATGATCTCGCTGAACCGCCCCCCCGCCGTCCCCGAACGGCACTTCCCAAGCCTCGGGTGCGTAGACGGCGGGCGATAACCGGTGAGTTCGCTCATGGGGGCATTCACTCACAACGGCCCCGTGGCGAGCGGAAAACGGGATGCGAGTGCCGTGGCGGTCTCCCTACTCTGAACAAACGGCACGAAGCCGACACACTCCACCCCAGCCACCCTCACCTCACGGAGGAGGTCCGTCATGCGTGGAATCGTCGCGTCCGGGACCGTCGTCCTGGTGATCGTCGGAATCGGAAACCATCTGTGGTGGCTCGCCGCCGTCGCGCTGCTGTATCTGTACGCGACGCACGGACGTGGTTCACCCGGCACCACACCACCCGCCGGCCCGGGCACCCCGCCCCCGCCGGAGAACTACCGCGCCTACCGCGAGCGCCGGGACCGGCAGGCCAAGTGGGAGCGGCGTTACCGCCGTGAGCGCCCCTTCGAGGTCCGTCGGCAGGAGCGCGAGAAGAGTAGGTGAGCCACGGCGTCCCCGGTCACAGACCGGGGGCGCCCCACACCGGGAACCAGCGGCTCAGGTCCTGCTCGATCCGCAGATCGTTCGCGAGCGCCGCCTTCACCTGGAGCTCCAGCGCGTTGTCCCGCCGCTCGGCGGCACCGGGCAGCGGAGCGAAGGGGTAGAAGGTGCCCCGCTTGTAGAGGTAGACCAGCGCCAGCTTGCGGCCGTCGTCGGCCGTGAAGCCCGCCAGCGAGCACAGCAGCTGCGGGCCGAAGCCGTTGACCTCCATGGCGCTGTTCACCGCGTGCAGATCGGTGACCAGCTCCGGCAGCTGCTCGGGGCCGCGCGCGGAGACCAGCCAGGAGTAGCCGTAGTCGTCCCGGTGCAGCTCCACCGGTGGACCACTGCGGTCGGTGTCCGCGTCCAGCAGCGCCTGCACCTCCCGGTGGGTCTGCTCGAACGCCGCGCCCTCCACCGAGGCGAAGCACACCGCACCGGTCCCGGTCGGTGTGAAACCGGCCGCGGCCTCAAGGGTCACGGCTGCCGAGGGCAGCGCGAAGAGCTGGTCGAGATCGGGCGCGACCGGTTTCGTACGGCCCAGCAGGATGTCCAGCAGCCCCAAGGGTCAGCCCGCCTTCCCCGGGGTCGCGGCCTCGCCCAGCTCCGCCGAGATCCGGCCCAGCTGCTCCAGCCGCTGCTCCAGGGTCGGATGCGTGGAGAAGATCCGCTCGATGCCGGGCTCCTTGCCGGTCGCCGGGGTGAAGTAGAAGGCGTTGAAGGCCTGGGCGGTGCGCAGGTCCTTGGTCGGGATCCGGGCGATGTCCCCGGAGACCTTGGTGAGCGCCGAGGCCAGCGCCGACGGGCGGCCGGTGAGGTGCGCCGCCGCCCGGTCGGCCGCCAGCTCCCGGTACCGCGACAGCGCCCGGATCAGCAGGAAGCTGATCGCGTACACCGCCGCGGAGACGCCCATGATCGCGGCGAACACGGCGGCGGTGTTCTGGTCCCTGCGGCCCCCGCCGAAGACCTGCGAGTAGAAGGCGAACCGCACGATCAGGCCCGCCAGCACACCGAGGAAGGACGCGACCGTGATCACGGCGACGTCCTTGTGCGCCACGTGCGACAGCTCGTGCGCCAGCACGCCCTCCAGCTCGGCCGGCTCCAGCCGCCGTAGCAGCCCCGTGGTCACACAGACCACGGCGTGGTCGGGATTCCGGCCGGTCGCGAACGCGTTCGGCATGTCCATCTCGGACACCGCGACCACCGGTTTGGGCATGTCCGCGAGTCCGCACAGCCGGTCGACCACCGCGTGCAGCTCGGGATACTCCTCGCGCTCCACGACCCGGCCGTGCATCGCGAACATGGCGATCCGGTCGGAGAACCAGAACTGCGCCACGAACATCGCCCCGACCACCACGACGACCAGCACCCAGGACTTCAGCAGCGTGATCAGCGCTGCGACGAAGCCCACGTACAGCAGACCGAGCAGGAACATCGTGAGACCCATGCGCACGGTCAGCCGTCGATCGCTCCGGAAGCGGCTCTGCATCTTGCATCACCCCGCAGTCAGGCACTCGTCCCGCTGTCCAGTGTGCACCTGCCGGATCCCATGAAGTGGTTCCGAACGGCCCTAGGAGGAGCAAAACGTACCTGTGAGCGTGGCCGCCGGTAGCCGCCGGCCGCTAGTACGAAGAGCGGAACTGCACGAACCCGATCAGCACCATGACCACGATCACCGCGCCGACGACCACGGCCGTCGACGCCCACGAGGACCGGCGCGGCACCGGATCGGGGTCCGCGCGGAAGGGCGCCGGGTTCGGCGGGTTCTCCTTCCAGCGCGCGGCCAGCATCCGGGCCCGCGCCGAGGGCTCCTTGTGCTCGGCGGAACTCGCCCACCGATGATCGAACTCCCGCTCCCAGTCGTCCTTTTCCGACATCCCCGTTCAACCTCTCTCGTCCGGCAGGTTCAGGAGGGATGATCCCCCGAAGGTAGGAAGTCTGGGAAGCGGGAAAGGTTGCCCTCAGACCGGGGCCGACACCGGCACCGGCACGTCAGCCGAGGGACGCGGCCGAGGGGACGACGACGCCGTACAGGTCCTCGATCGTCGCGAGCGCGCCGTGGTGGAGCTGCTCGGCGGACACCTCGGCGACCGTGCCCTGCAGCGGCCGGGTCGCGCAGGCGTCGGCGACGACGGTGGGCCGGTTGCCGCGCAGGAAGGCGCCCTGGGCGGTGAAGACGATGCACATGTGGGTCATGAAACCCGCGATCACCAGGTCCTTGTGCCCGGCCGCGTCCACGTGCGCGGCCAGATCCGTGTCGTGGAACGCGTTCGGCACCTGCTTGACGACCACCGCCTCACCCTCGGCCGGTGCGACCCTCGGGTGGATACGGCCGATCTCCTCCCGGATGTCGTACGGCGTGCCCGCGCCGCCGTCGTTGACGACGTGGACGATCGTCGCGCCCGCGTTCCGGGCCCGGGCCAGCAGCTCGGCGCCCGCGTCGAGCGCGGCCCGCCAGCCCGCCAGTTCCATGACGCCGCGGGTGTAGGTGTTCTGGTAGTCGATGAGGATCAGGGTCGAGTCGGCCAGCGAGGCCGGGGTCTGATCGAAGCCGTTGAGGTCACGCAGAGTCGTCGTAGCCATGGCCACCACGCTAGGAAGGACCCGGCATGGCGGCAATGTCATGCAACTTGCAGATCCGGACATCCGGCTCCTTCAGCCGGCGGAGTAACGGAACCGGCTGCGGTACTCCGTGGGCGTCGTGTTGAGCTTGCGCCGGAACGCACGGATCAGGGTGTCGACGGTGTTGAAGCCGGAGACGGTGGCCACGCGTTCCAGGGTGTCGTCCGTGGTCTCGAGCCGGTTCCGTGCCACTTCCACGCGGGTGGACTCGATATAGGACGCCGGGGTCGTGCCGAGCTGGTCCTTGAACATCCTGGTGAGGTGGCGCTCGCTGACGTGGGCGCGGGCGGCCACGTCGGCGATGGTGAGGCGGCCCGCGATGTTCTGCGTGATGAAGTGGCGCACGTCGTCCATGCGCCGGGTGGTCGAGCCGATCCGGGTCGGAACGCTGAACTGGCTCTGGCCGCCGGGGCGTTTGAGGTACATCACCAGCTGACGGGCGACACCCATGGCGGCGGGTTCGCCGAAGTCCTCGGCCACGAGGGCGAGCGACAGATCCAGGCAGGCGGTGATGCCCGCACCGGTCCACACGCCGCCGTCGCGGATGAAGATCGGATCCGCGTCGACCTCGACCGACGGATGGTCCGCGGCGAGCTGTGACGCGGTCGACCAGTGGGTGGTGGCACGCTTCCCGTCCAGCAGACCGGCCGCGGCGAGAAGATGCGCGCCGACGCAGACGGAGGCGAGCCGCCGGGTCCGGGCGGCGAGCGTCTTCACCCAGGCGACCACGGCGGGATCGGCGAGGGCGTGCACGCGGCGCTCGGCGTCGACCTCGACGGAACCGGGCACGATCAGGGTGTCGATGCGCCGGCGCGCGATCTCCTCGAAGGTCACGTCGGGCAGGACGCGGACCCTGGCGGACGTGGTGACCGGGTCCATCGTCCGGGCCGCCAGCACAACGTGGTAGCCCGTCCTGCCCTCCATCTCCCGTTCCAGGAGGGCGAACACCTCCGGCGGCCCGGTGACGTCGACCAGGTCCACGCCGTCGAAAAGCATGATGACGACAAAACGCTCAATATTGCTCATTCTCATTCCCCCCACGCGGCATGTCCGTATCTGCAAACTTCGTGTCATTGCCGCGATATAGGGCGGATCGTAGCGTGATTTTCGGCCACCGCGAGTGGCCCGAAATTCCCGATGAACAGCCCGGAAAGGGACAGCAGTGCCTTCGAAAACCCTGCGTGACCTCAGCTCCCTCGACCAGACCCCGGCGTCGCTCGCGCAGGCGACGCTGATCCTGATCGATGTCCAGAACACCTACACCCAGGGCGTCATGGAGCTGGAGGGCTGGGAGGCCGCCCTCGACCACGCGGCCGACCTGCTGGCCAAGGCCCGTGCGGCGGGCGCCAAGGTCATCCACGTCCAGCACGACGGCGGCGAGGGCAGCCCGTACGACCTGAACGCCGAAGTCGGCCAGATCCACAAGAAGGTGGCGCCGATCGACGGCGAGCCGGTGGTCACGAAGCAGGCGCCCAACGCCTTCCACGGCACGAACCTGGGTGAGCTGGTCGACGAGGCCGGGCACGCCGACCTCGTCCTGGCCGGCTTCATGACCCACATGTGCATCACCTTCACCGCCCAGGGCGCGTTCCTGCGCGGCAACCGGCCGACGGTGGTGGCCGAGGCCACCGCGACCCGGTCCCTGAAGACCGACGTGGCGGAGGTGTCCGCCGAGCAGCTCCACCACAGCGCGCTCGCGACGATCGCGGACCTGTACGGCGTCGTCGTCCCGTCCGCCGCGTCGCTGACCTGACCGGCGGACCCGAAAACTCCGGAATGCGGAGCTGAGAACTCCGGAATGCGGAGCCGAAAGCTTCGGAATGCGGAGCCGAAAGCTCCGGAATTGATAATTCCGAATTCCGTGCGCGCAGCTGGGGGCTGCGCGTTTTCCCAGGGGGGGAACCAGAAAGTGCCTACTCGAAGAACCGTTCTGGGCGCCGCCGCCGCTGTCGGCGCCACCGCGGCCCTGACCAATCTGACCACCACGGGCACCGCCCACGCCGACAGCGACGCCGACCGGCAGCAGGCCGCCCGTGACAGCATCCGCGCCGTCGACACCGGCATGCGCACCAACTACGACGCCCTGCGCGCCAACGTGATCAACCACCTCGGCCCCGTCATCATCGTCAACAACGACATGCGGGGCGGCACCTACTACCTCGTCGACAACGGCAAGGTCGTGGAACAGATCCAGCCCGTCGACGAGATCTTCGAGCTGGCCAAGTCCATCGCGCACACCCCGCTGGGCATCTTCTCCATCTGCGCGCCCTACCTGGACCCCAGGAACATCCCGCCGTCGCAGGCCAAGTACATCGACCCGCACGACCTCGCGACGGTCGCGTTCACCGGGCCGAAGGACACCGGCTGGACCACCCCGCTCCAGGCCTTCTCCGCCACCCTGGACACCGCCCGCCGGCAGCTGGAGGAGGCCCGCCTCCCCGCCGACCTGCACGACTCCTGCGCGTTCATCCTCGACCACGCGCACGACTACATCGCGGACACCCTGCACAGCCGGGAATTCGACATGAAGTCCTTCGAGGACTTCTCCGGCGCGGTCTACCCGAGCATCCGCACCAATATGTACTGGTCCTCCAAGGTGCAGATCCAGGGCGTCGGCAACCTCCTGACGCGCTGGAAGAAGCAGGTCGGCGACGACGCCTGGAGCAACCTCTACGTGGTGGTGCTGTCCATCTGGACCACCTACGAGCTGAACCAGAACAGCATCATCATCAAGAACTTCCTGAACCAGGCCAAGGCCGACACCCACCTGATCGACCTGATGACGGCCCAGCCCGCCGGTGACCCCGTCCACGTCGCGCTGGACAACCTCGCACGGATCGTGCAGGACAACATCGCCGCCGAGATGGTGTTCGCCACGGACCAGACCACCGCCGACGCCCTCAAGGGCCGGCAGGACCTCCTCTCCACCGAGATCCTCCAGCTCCTCGGCAACGGCGGCACCACCGCGGGCACCGCCGGCGCCCTGACCAAGGGTCAGGTCAACCAGATCGTCTGCCCGTTCCACAACAGGTCGGCGGCCACGGCGGCAGTCGTCTGAACGCCGCTCGTCCGGTGCGCCGGACGGCTCGTGCAAGCGAAGGCTTCCCCTCGGCGGGGAAGCCTTCGGCATTTCTCCGGGGGGAACATGAAACTCTCATCCTTCGTCAACCGTGCGGCAAGACTGTGGGCGCTGACCGGCCTCATGCTCCTCGCACTGAATCTCCGCGCGGCGATCACCGGTATCTCGCCCATGATGGGCGACCTCCAGGTGACGTTCCAGCTCAGCGGCATCGAAGTCAGCTGCCTGGCCACCCTGCCCGTGCTGTGCCTCGGTGGCTTCGCCTCACTCGCCCCGCCGATGGCCCACCGCATCGGCACCGAAACCACCATCGTGGGCGCGCTCACCCTGCTCACGACGGGAATCCTGCTGCGGGCCTTTCCCTCCACCGTGCTGCTCTTCACCGGCACCGTGCTGGCCGGCGCGGGGATCGCCGTCGGCAACGTACTCCTGCCCGTGGTCATCAAACGCCACTTCGCAGGCCGGGTGGGATCCCTCACCGGCCTCGCGATGATGCTGATGGCGTGCAGCGGAGCCGTGGCCGCCGGACTCGCCGTCCCGCTCCACGACGCAGCCGGCTGGCGCACCGCACTCGCCGTGTGGGCGATCCCCTCCCTCATCGCCGCACTGGCATGGGGACCGCTCGCGGCACACGGGCGCCGAGCACACCCCCGCGTGGCACGCGTCCCCACGGAGCAGGGCGACTCGCTGCTGCGCTCGCCGCTCGCCTGGGCGGTCGCGGGCTTCCTCGGCATGGTGTCGCTGATGTTCTACGCGCTGATGGCATGGCTGCCGGAAATCATGCACGACGACGGATTCGACCCGACGGAGGCCGGGATGATGGTCTCGGTCATCCAGATCATCAGCATTCCCCTGGGCTTCGCCGTCCCCGTGCTCGCGGCGCGGCTGCCCAGCCAACGGCCGCTGATCACCGGCATCGCCGTCACCAAGGCGGTGGCCCTGCTCGGCGTCCTCCTCGCCCCGCAGGCCGCATGGCTCTGGATCGCCTTCCTCGGACTCGCGACCGGCAGCGCCTTCCCGCTCGCCTTCACCCTGCTGAGCCTGCGCTCGCCGAGCGCACCGGTCGCCGCCCGGCTGTCCGGCATGGCGCAGACCGGCGGCTACCTGGTGGCAGGGCTCGGCCCGTTGCTGATCGGCCTGGCCCACGGCCTCACCGGGAGCTGGACGGTCCCCCTGCTCCTGCTGATCGCCCTGCTGGTCCCGGAAACGGCCTTCGGCCTGCTCGCCGGCCGCCCGGCCTTCGTGCGCCCCACCGCGGGGCGGGCGCGCGGGAAAACCACGAGGCCCCGTTGCTCTCCGTGAAGAGGCTTGGTCGTCTAGTTGATCTTGAGTCGAGTACGATCGGCTTCAAGCGCGCCTCCGCAACCGACCCTGGCGCGCCGATCGTTGACGTATTGCACATCATGGGGGACTCATGAAGATTCTCAAGGCCGTTACGACGGCCGCGTCGGTGCTCACGCTGACCGCCGGACTGGCCGTTTCAGCCGCGGGCACGGCTTCGGCCACGTCGACCAACGAGTTCGTCAATCAGCAGAGCAACCGCTGCCTCGCTGTTGACATGCGCATGGAATACCAGAACCTCGCGATCCAGTGGGGCTGCAACCACAACCCGGACCAGCAGTGGCACGTGGCGGGCTATAAGGGCGCCGATGGCGGCGGCTCCTACTACGAGATCAAGAACGGCTACGGTCAGTGTCTCGGGACGTGGCAGGGTGCCACGAGTAACGGCACCTCCATCGTTGCCTGGGACTGCAATGGCAACCCCGACCAGCAGTGGTACGTCGACACGGTGTCGAGCGACCCCCGCTACTCGGCGATTCGAAGCCACGCGGCCTGGGCGAACAACACCGGCAACAAGTGCCTCGGCATCTACCGGGGAGCGACCAACGACGGTGCGTCGGCTGTCCTGTGGGACTGCAACGGACACGCCGACCAGCACTGGATGCGGGTGGGCTGAGGCAACGCCCTAAACGCCCTGAAAAGACCCCCTCTGATCTGCGTCTCCGCAGATCAGAGGGGGTCTTCTCCTGTGTGACGGCGCCAGGTCCGGGGCCGAAAAGCCGACGGCCGGCCCTCCCCGCGCGGGAGGGCCGGCCGTCGGCCCACAGGCGGCCCAGGGGAGCGGTTGCCCGCTCTGACCTGGGGCGATATCACACGTCGAAGTAGAGCTCGAACTCGTGCGGGTGCGGACGCAGCTGCAGCGGCGCGATCTCGTTGGTGCGCTTGAAGTCGATCCACGTCTCGATCAGGTCCGGCGTGAAGACGTCGCCCTGGAGGAGGAACTCGTGGTCGGCCTCGAGCGAGTCGAGGACGGCCGGCAGCGAGGTCGGGACCTGGGCCACGTTCGCGTGCTCCTCCGGAGCCAGCTCGTACAGGTCCTTGTCGATCGGCTCGGCCGGCTCGATCTTGTTCTTGATGCCGTCCAGACCCGCGAGGAGCAGGGCCGAGAAGGCGAGGTACGGGTTGCCGGAGGAGTCGGGCGCGCGGAACTCGACGCGCTTGGCCTTCGGGTTGGAGCCGGTGATCGGGATACGCATGGCCGCGGAGCGGTTGCGCTGCGAGTACACCAGGTTGATCGGCGCCTCGAAGCCCGGCACCAGACGGTGGTACGAGTTCACCGTCGGGTTGGTGAAGGCCAGCAGCGACGGGGCGTGCTTGAGGATGCCGCCGATGTAGTAGCGGGCGGTGTCCGACAGGCCCGCGTAACCGGCCTCGTCGTAGAACAGCGGGTCGCCGTTGCTCCACAGCGACTGGTGCACGTGCATGCCCGAGCCGTTGTCACCGAAGATCGGCTTCGGCATGAAGGTCGCGGTCTTGCCGTTGCGCCAGGCCACGTTCTTCACGATGTACTTGAAGAGCTGCAGGTCGTCGGCGGCGGCCAGCAGCGTGTTGAACTTGTAGTTGATCTCGGCCTGGCCGGCGGTGCCGACCTCGTGGTGCTGGCGCTCGACCTTCAGGCCGGCCTGCTCCAGCTCCAGGGAGATCTCGGCACGCAGGTCGGCGAAGTGGTCGACCGGCGGGACCGGGAAGTAGCCACCCTTGTAGCGGACCTTGTAACCACGGTTGTCCTCGAGGGCACCGGTGTTCCAGGCGCCCGCCTCGGAGTCGATGTGGTAGAAGGACTCGTTCGCCGAGGTGGCGAAACGCACGCTGTCGAAGACGTAGAACTCGGCCTCGGGACCGAAGTACGCGGTGTCCGCGATACCGGTCGACGCGAGGTACGCCTCGGCCTTCTTCGCCACGTTGCGCGGGTCACGGGAGTACTGCTCGCCCGTGATCGGGTCGTGGATGAAGAAGTTGATGTTGAGCGTCTTGTCCCGGCGGAACGGGTCCACACGGGCCGTGGACAGGTCGGCGCGCAGCGCCATGTCGGACTCGTGGATGGCCTGGAAACCACGGATCGACGATCCGTCGAAGGCCAGCTCCTCGTCCGGGTCGAACGCCTCAACGGGCACCGTGAAGTGCTGCATGACGCCCGGCAGGTCGCAGAAGCGGACGTCGACGAACTTGACGTCCTCGTCCGCGATGAACTTCTTGGCCTCGTCGGCGTTCTGGAACATCCAGCTCCTCCTACTCCCGACCGTCCTCGCCGGGGTGGTAGATCGTTCGTGCGGCCAGTGCGGTGGCACACGCTGGTCTCGACCCTAGGGACGGGTGATTTCTCGGGCGTGACCCGTTTGTTTCGCAGAAGTTAACCGGCCACGTGTCCACCGTAGCCCCGACACACCCCTCGGCACAGCGCGTGAAACCGGGCGCAGTACCTTTGACGGGTGGACAACAGGCAAGCACTCGGATCGTGGCTCTCCGGGCCCCGCGCGGCCATGGAAGAGGCCGGTGCGGACTTCGGCTACCGGGGTGAGCAGCTCGGCCTCCCGGAAGAGGGCCCGAACTCCGTCGCCCGGTCGGGCCGGCGGCTCGGCGCGCTGGCGGTGGACTGGGGCCTGAGTGTCCTGATCGCATACGGCTTGATCACGGACGGCCACAACGCCCCGACCACGAGCAACTGGGCGCTCGGCGTCTTCTTCGTCATGAGCGTGCTGACCGTGGGCACGATCGGCTTCACCCCGGGCAAGCGGCTTTTCGGCATTCGGGTGGTCGCCCTGGAGACCGGCACGGTCAATCCACTGCGGTCGCTGCTGCGCACGGTCCTGTTGTGCCTCGCGGTTCCGGCACTGATCTGGGACCGGGACGGCCGCGGGCTGCACGACCGGCTGGCGAAGACCGTAGAGGTACGGGTCTGACCGCAGGCGAGCTGCGGGCGTGGCCCGGATGCCGCCATCCGGTTGCCCGGTCAAACGGCCGACGGCATCGTACGCGGTATGACCGATGCTCAGGATGTGATCGCGGCCGAGGTGACGCCCGAGGAGTTCCGGGACGCCATGGCCCGCTTTCCGTCGGGCGTGGTGGTGGTGACCGCCCGCTGTGCGGACGGCACCCCGCGCGGCTTCACGGCCAGCTCCTTCTGCTCCGTCTCCCTGGAGCCCCCGCTGGTCCTGGTGTGCCTCGCGGACGCGGCCGACTCGGCGGCGGTCTTTGCCGTATGTGACCACTTCGCGGTGAGCGTGCTCGCCCCGGAGCACCAGCCGCTCGCCCTGCTGTTCGCCACCAAGGGCGCGGACAAGTTCTCCGACGCCCTGCTCCAGCCAAGCCCCGCCGGGCTGCCGGCGGTGCGGCAGGCGCCCGTACAGCTGGACTGTGCCGCATACGCGCGTTACCCGGCCGGGGATCACACGATCCTGATCGGCCGGGTAACGGGAGTACGGCTGGGCGAGGGGTCGCCGATGGTCTACTGCGAGCGGGAGTTCCGGAGGCTGAACTGACCGGCGGCCGCCGCCACGGGGCTCAGCGGCCCTTCGGCATCCGCATGCCCTTGGGCATGGGCCCCTTCGGCACCGGCATGTTGCTCATCAGGTCGCCCATGGCCCGCAGCCGGTCGTTGGTGGCCGTCACCTGGGGGCCGGTGAGCACCCGCGGGAACTTCAGCAGCGTCGTGCGCAGCTTCTTCAGCTCGACCAGGCCCTCGCCGTTGCCGACGATCACGTCGTGCACCGGCACGTCCGCGACGATGCGGTTCATCTTCTTCTTCTCGGCGGCCAGCAGGCCCTTGGCCCGGTTCGGGTTGCCCTCGGCGACCAGCACGATGCCGGCCTTCCCGACCGCCCGGTGCACCACGTCCTGGTTGCGGTTCATCGCCACCGCCGGAGTCGTCGTCCAGCCCCGGCCGATGTTGTCCAGCACGGCGGCCGCGGCGCCCGGCTGGCCCTCCATCTGGCCGAAGGCGGCGCGCTCGGCACGGCGGCCGAAGACGATCGCCGTCGCCAGCAGGGCTACCAGCAGGCCGAAGATCCCCAGGTAAACGGGGTGGCCGAGCAAGAAGCCGATCGCGAGGAAGACACCGAGGGTGCCGATGCCGACGGCCGCGAGTACAAGACCGATCTTCTTGTCGGCCTTGCGGGTCATCTTGTACGTGAGAGCGATCTGCTTCAGTCGCCCTGCGTTCGCGGCGTCCGCCGCGGTTTCCTTCCTCGCCATGCCACGAAGTCTACGTGGCCCCGCGAGTGCGGACGACGGCAGTGCCCGGTGCGGTGGGACTCAGGAGCGGTCGGCGGCCTGCTCGAGGACGCGCTGCGCCTCGACCCGGTCCTTGGCCCGCCGCCGGTCCTCCAGCACGGAGGTCCACGCGTTGCGCCGGGCGGTGCGCTGACCGCCGCTCATGAGCAGGGACTCGACGGCGCGGAGAGCGTCGGTGAAGGACGGGATGGCGGTGGCGCGTACGGGCGCGGCCTGCATGATCGAGGTCCCCCCTCGGATCGGGTGGTGTACGAGGCGTGATACCAGAGTCACTGATTGGTGTTACCAGGGCGTGTCCGACCGGTCAAACACCAATGAAGCCTTGATACAGAGCGTTGAAACGCTGACGCGGCCCTGATGCCGCCCTCATCAGCGAGGACGGTCAGGACCGCGTCGACTCGGCCATTACTGGCCAGTAGCTGCTTGTGCGCGAATTCACACGGCCTGGGCCGCGATGTACGACCCACGCTTCTCGATCGCCATCTGGTACAGGCGCCCGGCGCGGTAGGAGGACCGCACCAGCGGACCCGACATCACGCCGGAGAAGCCGATCTGCTCGGCCTCCTCCTTCAGCTCCACGAACTCGTGCGGCTTCACCCAGCGCTCGACCGGGTGGTGCCGGACGGAGGGGCGCAGGTACTGGGTGATGGTGACCAGCTCGCAGCCGGCGTCGTGCAGCTGCTTGAGCGCCTCGCTGACCTCCTCGCGGGTCTCGCCCATGCCGAGGATCAGGTTGGACTTGGTCACCAGGCCGTAGTCGCGGGCCTCGGTGATGACCTTCAGGGAGCGCTCGTAGCGGAAGCCGGGGCGGATCCGCTTGAAGATCCGGGGCACGGTCTCGACGTTGTGCGCGAAGACCTCGGGACGGGAAGAGAAGACCTCTTCGAGCTGCTCGGGCACGGCGTTGAAGTCCGGGGCGAGCAGCTCCACCTTCGTCCGCCCGGCCTCGCGCTCGGCGGTCTGGGCGTGGATCTGGCGCACGGTCTCCGCGTACAGCCAGGCGCCGCCGTCCTCCAGGTCGTCGCGGGCGACGCCGGTGATGGTGGCGTAGTTCAGGTCCATCGTCACCACGGACTCGCCGACGCGGCGCGGCTCGTCGCGGTCCAGCGCCTCGGGCTTGCCGGTGTCGATCTGGCAGAAGTCACAGCGCCGGGTGCACTGGTCGCCGCCGATGAGGAAGGTCGCCTCGCGGTCCTCCCAGCACTCGTAGATGTTCGGGCAGCCCGCTTCCTGGCAGACCGTGTGTAGGCCCTCGCTCTTCACGAGGTTCTGCATCTTCGTGTACTCGGGGCCCATTTTCGCCCGGGTCTTGATCCACTCGGGCTTGCGCTCGATGGGGGTCTGGCTGTTGCGGACCTCCAGGCGCAGCATCTTGCGTCCGTCGGGTGCGACTGCGGACACGACCGGCTCCCTAGCGATTGATTCTTCGGCGTTCCCCAGGGTACGCCCGTTGATTTGGTGGCCTGGAGGCGGTTGTTCTATGCCGCCGGCGTCTTCTCGATCACCCGCGGCTTCAGGTCCGCGTTCCCGAGGATGTCCTGCAAGTGCTTCTCGGCGATCGGCAGCACCTCGTCGATGGTGACCTCGCGGCCGAGTTCGTGCGAGAGGGAGGTGACGCCCGCGTCGCGGATGCCGCACGGGATGATCTTGTCGAAACTCGAGGTGTCCGGGTTCACGTTCAGGGCGAAGCCGTGCATCGTGACACCCTTCGCGACGCGGATGCCCATGGAACAGATCTTGCGGTCCTCGTGGCGGCGGCCCGCCCGCGAGGGCGCGTACTCGGGTCCGACGAGGCGGTGGTCGAACTCCTCGTCGTCGGTGCGCGCGTCGAAGTCGAGAGTGAGTCCGCCGAGCGCGGGACGCTGCTCGATCGGGTCGCCGAGGACCCAGACCCCGGCGCGGCCCTCGACCCGGGAGGTCTCGATGCCGAACTCGGCGCACACCCGGATCATCGCGTCCTCGAGGCGGCGCAGATGCGCGACGACGTCCACGGGGCGGGGCAGCTTCTGGATCGGGTAGCCCACCAGCTGGCCCGGGCCGTGCCAGGTGATCTTGCCGCCGCGGTCCACGTCGACGACTGGGGTGCCGTCCAGCGGGCGCTCGCTGTCCTCGGTGCGGCGGCCGGCCGTGTACACCGGGGGGTGCTCCAGGAGGATCACGGTGTCCGGGACCTCGTCGGCGAACCGCGCCGCGTGCACCCGGCGCTGCTCGTCCCAGGCCTTCTGGTATTCGACGGCATCCGCACCGAACCCCATACGGACGAACCGCAACTCACTCACGGCAAGCGCCTCCCTCAGCGACGGGTGTGTCAGGCACGTAACGCGCCCACGCCACTGTACGTCCGACCGGCGTACGTCAGCCCTGCGGATGTTCCTCACACGATCGGATGAATGCCGGGCGGAATGTGCGATCGCCTGCTCACTCTCCGCTACATTCGCGCCGTTCGCGTGGCCATAAGGGCTGCTCAACGGCAAACCGGGCACTTCAGAGGCCCGAAGGCAGGAGACCGCACCGCAGATGACGGACCGACCCGCGCAGCGCACCCCCAACCGCCAGCTCGCCGCGCTCATCGCAGAGGCGGGGTTCTCCAACGCGGGTCTGGCCCGTCGCGTCGACCAGCTCGGTCTGGAGCACGGGCTGGACCTCAGATACGACAAGACCTCGGTCACCCGCTGGCTGCGCGGACAGCAGCCGCGCGGGACGACGCCCGCCCTCATCGCCGAGGTCTTCACGCGCCGCCTCGGACGCCGGCTCACGGCCCAGGATCTCGGCCTGGACGCGTGCGCTCCGGTGTACGCGGGGCTGGAGTTCGCGGGCACCCCGGAGGAGGCCGTCGACATCGTCGGCGGGCTGTGGCGCAAGGACTCCGGCAGCCACGCCGAGCTGCGCAAGATCGCGTTCACCCCGGCGGGGCTCGTGGTGCCCAGCCGGGACTGGCTGATCGGCAAGCCCGACGACAAGGTGGCCCGCGAACCGGCACCCCGGGTGCCCGCACAGGGCCGCCCGGCCCCGGCCAAGCCCCAGATCCGGCCGGTGCCGGCGGTCCCGTCCCGGGCGCGCGGGCACGCCGAGCGCGTCCCCGGCCACAAGGTCACGGGCGGCGACATCAACGCGCTGCGCTCGGTCGGCGAGCTGTTCCGCACCCTCGACGACCGGTACGGCGGCGGCCACGCCCGGCAGGCCCTGGTGCGTTATCTGGAGCACGAGTGCGAGCCGATGCTCCGCGGCAGCTACGACGAGCAGACCGGCCGCAAGCTGTTCGCCGCGGCCGCCGACCTCACCCGGCTCGCGGGCTGGACCTCGTACGACATCGCCGCGCACGGACTCGCCCAGCGCTACTTCGTGCAGGCCCTGCGGCTCGCCCAGGCGGCCGGCGACCGGGCGTACGGCTCCTTCGTCCTGGTCACCATGAGCCGCCAGGCCGTCTATCTCGGCCACGGCCGGGAGGCCGTACAGCTGGCCCGGGTCGCCCAGCAGGGCGCGGGGACCGGCGGCCCGCCGGTCGTGCAGGCGCTGCTGCACGCCTCCGAGGCACGGGCGCACGGCGTGCTCGGCGAGGTGCGGGCGTGCACGGCGGCGCTCGTACGGGCCGAGCGCGCCCTGGAGGCGGCCCGGCCGGGGGACGAGGTGCCGTACTGGGCCAAGTTCTTCGACGAGGCGCAGCTCGCCGACGAGTTCGGGCACTGCCACCGGGATCTGCAGCAGTTCCGGGCGGCCGCGCAGCACGCCGAGCGCTCGCTCCAGCTGCGCGCCCCCTCCTACGCCCGCAGCCGCCTCTTCTGCCGCGTCGTCCTCGCCACGGCCCGCCTCGGCCTCGGCGAACTCGACCAGGCGTGCGCGCTGGCCGCGGAGGCCGCCGGCCAGGCCGCGGAGATGCGGAGCGCTCGCGCCGTGGAGTACGTGCGGGACTTCGAACGCCGACTGGAGCCGTATCGGGATGCGGCACCGGTGCGGGGGTATCGGGAGAAGGTGGCGGCGTTGGGTTAGCTACTCGCCGTTGCGGGTTACGCCGCCCTGGGCAAAGTAGGCGCCGGTTCTGCGCGATTCAACGAACCCGCCGCGCCCAGGTCGGCCAGGATCGCCCCCGCCGCCCGGTGTGCCGAGTGCAGCGCGCCCTGGACCGTGCTGGTGTCGCGGTGGTCGCCGCAGACGTACAGGCCGGCCAGGAGTCGGACCGGGCGGCGCAGGTCGTGGGGTGGGCGCATCGCCGGGATCGCCTCCGGCGTGTGGTGCACGGCCAGCGTCTCCCAGCGGCGCGTCGAGGTGCCGTAGAGCCGGGAGAGGTGGATGCGGACCGCGGTGTCGACCCCCTCGGGCGGTGTGCCCAGCACCGTCGAGGAGATCAGCACCCGGCCGACCGGCGCCCGGCTCGGATCCACGTTGCTGAGTACCGCCGTGTGCGCCACCGGCCCGCCCCGGTCGGCGTCCAGCAGCAGCGAGGTGCCGGTGGTCAGGGCCGCCGCGGGATCGTCGGTGGTGTGGTGGACCACGGTCACCGGGTGGAAGTCCGGCACCCGCAGGCCTGGCAGCAGCTCCGCCGCGGCCCGCGCGTCCGTCGCCAGCAGTACCGCCCGGCAGCGGATCTCGCCGTGCTCGGCGGTGGTCACGGCGGTCGTGGACACCGAGGTGACCCGCACCCCGGTGCGCACGGTGCCGGGCGGCAGCGCCCGAGCCAGCAGCTCCGGCAGCACGTCCGCGCCGCCCTCCGGCACACACAGCCGCCCGCTCGCGAAGGTGCGCAGCGCGAGGTCGGCGCACCGGCTGGAGGTGGCCAGCCCGGGGTCGCAGAGCAGGGTGGCGAGCAACGGGCGCAGGAAGCCGTCGATCGTGCGCGGTGGCAGCCCGCGCTGGGCGAGGGCCTGGTCGGCGGGCATCTCGGGGCGGGCCAGGATGCGCTCGATCGGGGTGGCGGCGATCCGGCCCAGGGCGGCGCCGAGCCGGGCCTGGTCGACCGCCCCGCCCACCGGCGCGCCGACCCGGCCGGGGGCGGCCGCCGGTCCCCTGGGGGCGCTTGCGAGGGCGCGCACCACATGGAGTGCGCCCCGTGCGCTCCCCCCGGCCGCCGGTGCGCCCGCGCGCTGGGTGCGTCCGTCGCGGTGCAGCAGGACGCCGGGCGCGAAGGTGCGCAGGACCAGGGCGTCCAGGCCCGGGGACGTACGGAGTTCGGGGTAGGACGTGGACAGCAGCTGTCCGATGCGGTCGAGCCGGAATCCGTCGACCTTCTCCGTCGACATGCGGCCGCCGACGTAGGGGGCGGCCTCGAGGACTGCGGTCGAGATTCCTGCGCTGGTCAGCCGATGAGCCGCCGAGAGGCCGGCGATTCCGGCTCCCACGATGACGACGTCCACCTGGTACGCGGGCTCAAGCACGAGGCCCCTCCTGTGGTTGCGCGGCCGGTGGAGACGTCATGCCCCCAACTGGCCCCGGGGATACCCGAGTTCGGGTCGAGGTTAGGTCTGCGATCGGTCACAAACAGTCGCGCATCAACAGGGCACGGTCGCATGGAGGTCGCATACGTTCACAAGAGGTCGCAGGGCAGTCGCAGGGCATCCCTCGTCTACGTCAGGCCGCCCGGATGGACTCGTCGATACCCGGGAACGCGAACCGGAACCCCGACTCCAACAACCGCTTCGGCACCACCCGTTGACTGCCCAGCACATCCCCGGCCATCTCCCCGAGCACCGCCCGCAGCACCGGCGCCGGCACCGCGAACGGGGCCGGGCGGTGCAGCACGCGGGCCATCGCCGCCGTGATCTCACGGTTCGTCAGCGGCTCGGGGGCCGTCAGATTGAACGGCCCGGACAGGGTGTCGTGCTCGATGAGATGCCGGATCGCGGCGACCTCGTCGTGCAGCGCGATGTACGACCAGTACTGCCGCCCGTCGCCCAGCCGCCCCCCGAGCCCCGCCCGGAACAGCGGGAACAGCCGTCCCCAGGCCCCGCCGCCCCGGGCCACCACCAGCCCCGTGCGCGGGAACACCGTCCGCACGCCCGCCTCCTGCGCGGGCGCCGCCGCCTCCTCCCACTCCACGCACAGCGAGGGCAGAAAGCCGTCGCCCGGCGGTGCCTGCTCGTCCACCACCCGGTCGCCGGTGTCGCCGTAGACGCCGATCGCGCTGCCGCTGACGAAGACCCGTGGCGGCTCGGGCAGCGCGGCCACCGCCTCCGCCAGCGCGGCCGTGCCCAGCACCCGGCTGTCCCGCAGCAGCCGCTTGTACGCCGGCGTCCAGCGCCGGTCGCCGATCCCGGCCCCGGCCAGATTGACCACCGCGGCACAGCCGAGCAGCCCGGCCGCGTCGACGTACTGCCCTCCGGGATCCCAGCAGACTTCGTCAGGCCCCGCAGCCGCCCGGCGCACCAGTCGTACGACCTGGTGCCCGTCCGCGGTCAGGGACCGCACCAGGGCACTGCCGATGAGCCCGGACGCGCCGGCCACGGCGATTCGCATACGCTCCATGGCCCCAGCATGCCCGCGCGAAAACCCCGTGAGCTGCTCCGGCGGGCCGCCGTAGGGTGATCGTCATGCCGGAGCCGTACATACGCATCGCCGTGTCCGCCGACGAAGCGGAACTGGCCGTCCTCGACCGAGCCACCTGGTCCACCCTGCACGCCGTGTCGCCCCCGCCGCAGGAGCCGTTCTTCGACGAGCGCCACCTCCCGCAGGACTACCTGGTCGCCGAGGCCGGCGGGCGGGTCGTCGGCTACATCCGCATCGCCCGCCCGACCCCGCTCGCCTCCAACGCGCACGTGCTGCAGATCCAGGGCCTCGCCGTGGCCGACGAAGCGCGCGGGCAGGGCGTGGGGCGCGCGCTGATCCGCGCCGCCGTCGAGGAGGCGCGCGGGCGCGGTGCGCGGCGCCTCACCCTGCGCGTGCTCGGGCACAACGCCCCGGCCCGCGCCCTGTACGAGTCCGAGGGGTTCGCCGTCGAGGGAGTGCAGCCGGAGGAGTTCCTGATCGCCGGCGCCTACGTGGACGACGTGCTCATGGGCCGGCGCCTGTGACCGTCACGAGCTGACCAGCTGGCCCGTGTCCACCCGCACCGTCGCCGTGGCCGCGCGCTGTGCGTCGCCCGCCACCTCGTCCGCCGTCAGCGCATACCCCGTCTCGGCGTTCGAGGTGGAGCGCGCGAAGACCACCCCGAACACCTTGCCGTCCGGGGTCAGCAGCGGGCCGCCGGAGTTGCCCGGCCGGACCGTGGAACGGATCGCGTAGATGTCGCGGGTGACCGCGCCGTCGTTGTAGATGTTCTGCCCGGTCGCCCGCACCCGGGTCGCCACCGTCGCCGCCTGCAGGTTCAGGCCGCCGTCCTGCGGATAGCCCGCGACCACCGCCGAGTCGCCGCGCACCGCGCTCGTGTCGAAGCGCAGCACGGGGGCGCGCAGCCCGGGCACATAGAGCACCGCCACGTCCCGGTCGGGGTCGAAGAGCACCACCCGGGCCTCGTACGACCGCCCGACCCCGCCCACCCGCACGCTCGGGTAGTCGATGCCCGCCACCACGTGCGCGTTGGTCATCACGTGCTGTGCGGAGTAGACGAAACCGCTGCCCTCCCGGCCCTCGTTGCCCGCAACGCCCTCGATCTTCACCGTGCTCAGCCTCGCGGCGCTCGTCGCGGCCGGTGTGACGCTGTCACCGGAGGGCCGGGCCACCTGGGCCGTCGACTCGTTCTCGAACGGGTTGAAGACCTGCGGAAAACCCGCCTCGGTCAGCGCCGACGTGGCCCGCGAGAACCACGCGGGAGTGGTGTCCGGCATCGCGTCCTGCACCGCGCCCAGCAGCGTCGAGTTCCGTATCGCCCCGCTCAGCGTCTGCGACGGGGCCGCACCCAGTACGCTCGCCGCCACCCAGGCCACGATCAGCACCGCGACCGAGTTCGCCGCCGCGCCCCCCATCCCGTCCAGCACCCGCAGCGGACCCCGGTCCAGCTCCCCGCGCAGCCGCAGCGCCAGCCGGCCCGCCAGCTCGTGCCCCAGCGCGGCCGGCACCAGCACCGTGGCCACCGCGAGCGCCGTCGCCTGTGCCGTACCGCGCTCGACCAGGCCGGTCACCCAGGGCAGCACCCACACGCCGACGACGGCGCCGCCGACGAACCCGGCCAGCGAGACACAGCCGGCCACCAGCCCCCGCCGGTAACCGGACGCCGCGTAGACGAGGATCACCAGCACAAGCACCAGGTCGAGCAGGTCCACGGAGCCGCCTTTCTCTCGGACCCCTCAGTACGGACGGGACGGGCCCGGTGATCAGTCACCCGCACACGGGACCGGGCACCGAACGCAGTACCGACCCCGTATGTGTGTACCCCCAGAAACGTCCCGGACCGGGACGATGGTTCCGCCAGGTGGCAGAGCGCACATCGCGGGCGCGGCCCGGCCGCCCGAGAGTGGGATCATGCACGTCCGAAGAACACTGGAGACGCCCGGAACGCCGCAGAGATCGGGGATACCGGGGACCGCTGGGATGCCGGAGCCCTCCCGGAACCGGCAGACGTCGGGAAGACGGAGACTCGCAGGACTCGCGGGCCTCCCAGGACTCGCAGGACTCCCGGGACTTTCGGGACTCCTCAGACGCACGAAAGAGGCGACACCTCGCGAGACGCCGCAGACTCCGAGCACCCCGGAGTTGCCGGAGACCTGTGGGACCTCGCGGACGCCGGGGACGCCCGAGACCGAGCCGCCGGGGACCCCGGGCCCGTCGGAGACACCGCAGGCCCCACAGGACCCGAAGGCCCTGGACACGCCGGGGACGCCGCACGTTCCGGAGCCGCCGGAGGACCCGAGGAAGCCGGGGACACCGGGGAGCCCGGGGATGCGGAGCCGGATCGGGCGACGGATGCCCGGCCTCCTGCCGGTGCTGCTCGTCTGTCTGCCCGTTCTGGTGGGCGTCCTCACGCTCGCCCTGTGCGCCAGCGGCGCCGAGCGCACCGCCGTGGCCCGCCCCGACCGGCCCACCCCGGCCCGCACCCCGGCCGCCCACCGCGCCGCCCGGCCGCACATCGTGCCCCGCTCCGTCTGGCTGGGTACCGCCGGGAGCGGCCAGCCGCCCCCGCGCTACGACGACAAGGCGGTCGCCGTCTTCATCCACCACACCGACTCGCCCGGCGATTACGACTGCGCCGACGCGCCGCGGATCATCCGCTACCTGTACGCCGGCCAGACCGGCGTCCGGAACTGGGACGACATCGGCTACAACTTCCTCGTCGACCGCTGCGGCACCATCTACGAAGGCCGGGCCGGAGGTGTCGACCGGCCCGTCACCGGCGCCCACGCCCAGGGCTTCAACCACCGCACCGTCGGCATCGCCGCGCTCGGCACCTTCACCGAAGGGGTCTCCGTGCCGCGGGCCATGACCGACGCGATCGCCGCCCTGACCGCCTGGAAGCTCGGCCTCGCCGACGTCGACCCGCGCGGCAGCGTCCGCCTGGTCTCCAGCAACAGCCTCAGCCGCTACAAGGCCGGCAGCACCGTCGTCCTGCCCGCCCTGGCCGGCCACAACGACGGCTACATGACCGACTGCCCCGGCGCCGCCCTCACCGCCCGCCTCCCCGAGATCAGGGAGAAGGCCGCGCGCCTCCAGGGCCGGACCACCCCGGCGCGGCGCACAGGAACCCCCTAGGTGCCACGCAGCCCGCTCCGAGCCCCGCGTCCTACGGTCGTGCACATCACAGGCCGACCGGAGGTGGGGATCATGAAGAGCAGTCGTACGCGTGCCGAGACCACGGACGGGACCACGGACCGGGGCACGGACAAGACCACCGGGCCGGCGCGGTGGACGCGGACCGCGCGCGGCCCCTGGGCGGTGGTCTGCGCGGTCGCGACCGTCGTCCTCGGCCCGGCCGCGGTCACCGCGTCCGCCCTCGACCAGGCCAACGCCGCACCGCCGCACCACGCGGTGCGGGCCGACCGGCCCCAGGCCCACCTGCCGTCCGACAGCACCCGCAGGCGCACGGCCGGCCGAGCCGGGGCCGGTTACTCGCGGAAGCGGTCCCACAGCTGCGGAAACCGTTCGGCGAGCGCGCGGTCGTTCTCGAAGTCCACCGGGGTGCCCTCCGGCTCGGCGGGCGCCGGGGCGATGCCCAGGTCGGGCGCGACGGTGCCGGTCAGCTGCTCATAGGCCTCGTCCGCCGCATAGCCCAGCTCCTCGCCGTCGCCGTCGATCTCCTCGTCGAACTCGCCCAGAAGCTCCGCCAGCGAGTCCGGATCGTGCAGCGCGCCCTCGTAGACCTCCCGGCCCTGGCCGATCAGCCAGCACCGGAAGAAGTCGAACGCGTCGTCGCTGGCCCCGTCCAGCAGCACCGAGGCGGCGCCCCACAGGTCCCAGCGGTAGGCGCGGTTGTAGCGGGCCTCGAAATGACGGGCGAAGTCCAGGACCAGGTCGGGGTCCAGCTGGAGCAGCCGGTCCACGAGCACGTCGGCCTGTTCCTCGGGGTCGCCCTCGGCGGCCTCGCGGGTGGCGTCGATCAGCTCCCAGAACTCCGTCTCGTCCATCACGGCACCAGCATCGGGCCTCCACCGGTGGGACGCACGTGGAGTAGGCCGGAGTACGGCGGATCGTTACCGGTCACCCGGAGCCCGCGCCACCGCCGTACAGCGCGGCCAGCCGGGCCGCGTCCCCCGCGAACCGCTCGCGCAGGCTCCGCGGGGCCAGCACCTCCGCCTCCGGCCCGAGCGCCGTCAGCTGGGTGTGCGCGACCTCCTCGGACTCCACGGGCAGTGTCACCGTCACCCAGCCCGCCCCGTCCGGCTCGCCCGCCGCGCCGAGCGCCACACGCGCCGACAGCGGATCGACGGCGTACCGCAGCCTGCGCACACCCTCCGGGGAGAGCCGTACGACGACCTCGGCGCGCAGGATCGAGCGCGCGAACCCCTCGGACTGCTCGGCCCAGTGGCCGGGCAGATCGAAGTCCGGATCACGGGCGAACCGTTCCTCCAGCGGATCCACGGCGCTGAACCGGTCGATCCGGTAGGTCCGGAAGGAACCCCCGTCCGCCACCCGCGCGCACAGGTACCAGACACCCGCCTTCAGCACGAGCCCGTACGGCTCCAGCAGCCGCTCCACCTCGGCCTCGCCCCGCCGGTACCGGGCGGTGACGCGGCGGTCGTCCCACACCGCCTGCGCCACGACCGGCAGCAGCGCGGGCGTCTCCGGCTCCCGGAACCAGGCCGGCGCGTCCAGATGGAACCGCCGGGCCGCGCTGTCCGGGGCATCGCGGAGGGCCGGCAACAGCGCCGCGGAAACCTTCAGCCGGGCGGCGCAGTGGGCATCCTCCAGGCCCATCTCCCGGAGCGCCCCCGGCACCCCGCTCAGGAACAGCGCCTCCGCCTCGCTCCTGGCCAGCCCCGTCAGCCGCGTCCGGTATCCGCCGACCAGCCGGTACCCGCCGGCCCGCCCCCGGTCCGCGTACACCGGCACCCCCGCCTCCGACAGCGCCTGCGCGTCCCGTGTGACCGTCCGCTCGGACACCTCCAGTTCCCGCGCGAGTTCGGCGGCGGTCATGGACGGCCGGGACTGCAGGAGGAGCACCATCTTGATGAGCCGGGCCGCACGCATGACTTCATGATGCCGGGGGCCACCGACAAGGAAGGGGTACGGCAGCAGCCGTACCCCTTCACAGAACCCCGGTGACTACAGCCCGTACTTCTCCCGGGCCTCCTTGACCGCCGTGGCCTTCACCTCGCCGCGCTTGGCGAGCTGGGCCAGGGCCGCGACGACGATCGACTGGGCGTCGACGCCGAAGTGGCGGCGGGCGGCCTCACGGGTGTCCGACAGGCCGAAGCCGTCGGCGCCCAGCGAGGAGTAGTCCTGCTCGACCCACTGCGCGATCTGGTCCGGCACCTGGCGCATGTAGTCGGAGACGGCCAGCACCGGGCCCTCGGCACCCTGCAGCGCCTGGCGGACGTACGGCACCCGCTCCTCGCCGCGCAGGAGGGCGGCGTCCGCCTCCATCGCGTCCCGGCGCAGCTCGGACCAGGAGGTCGCGGACCACACGTCGGCGGCCACACCCCACTCCTCGGCGAGCAGCTTCTGGGCCTGAAGGGTCCAGTGGATGGCCGTACCGGAGCCCAGCAGCTGGATGCGCGGGGCGTTGGCGGCCGGGGACAGGCCCGCCGACTCCACCGTGTTGAAGCGGTACAGGCCCTTGACGATGCCCTCGTCGATGCCGAGGCCCTGCGGCTTCGCGGGCTGCGGTAGCGGCTCGTTGTAGACCGTCAGGTAGTAGAAGACGTTCTGGTCCTCGCCCGGCTTGGCCTCGCCGTACATCCGGCGCAGACCCTCACGGACGATCACCGCGACCTCGTAGGCGAAGGCCGGGTCGTACGTCAGCGCCGCCGGGTTGGTCGCGGCGATGACCGGCGAGTGGCCGTCGGCGTGCTGCAGGCCCTCGCCCGTCAGGGTCGTACGGCCGGCCGTCGCGCCGACGAGGAAGCCGCGGCCGAGCTGGTCGCCGAGCTGCCACATCTGGTCGGCCGTGCGCTGCCAGCCGAACATCGAGTAGAAGATGTAGAAGGGGATCATCGCCTCGCCGTGCGTCGCGTACGCGGTCGACGCGGCGATGAAGTCGGCCATCGAACCGGCCTCGGTGATCCCCTCGTTGAGGATCTGGCCGTTCTTGGCCTCCTTGTAGTACATCAGCTGGTCGCGGTCGACCGGCTCGTACGTCTGGCCCTTGGGGGAGTAGATCCCGAGGGACGGGAACAGCGACTCCATGCCGAAGGTGCGCGCCTCGTCGGGGACGATGGGCACCCAGCGCTTGCCCGTCTCCTTGTCGCGGACCAGGTCCTTGATGAGGCGGACGAAGGCCATGGTGGTGGCCACGTTCTGCGAGCCGGAGCCCTTGTCGAAGGAGGCGAAGGCCTTCTCGGCGGGGGCCGGGAGCGGGGCCAGGGCGTGCGTACGGCGGGCCGGGGCGGGGCCGCCGAGGGCCGCGCGGCGCTCCTGGAGGTAGCGGACCTCGGGGGAGTCGGCGCCCGGGTGGCCGTAGGGCACCACGCCGTCGACGAAGTCGCTGTCCTTGATCGGCAGGCCGAGCAGGTCACGCATCGTCTTGAACTCGTCCACCGTCAGCTTCTTCATCTGGTGGTTGGCGTTCTTCGACGCGAAGCCCTCGCCGAGGGTGTGGCCCTTGACCGTCTGGGCCAGGATCACGGTCGGCGCGCCCTTGTGCTCGACGGCGGCCTTGTACGCGGCATAGACCTTGCGGGCCTCGTGACCGCCGCGCGAGAGGTGGAAGCACTCCAGGATCTTGTCGTCGCTCAGCAGCTTCGCCATCTCGGCGAGCGCCGGGTCCTTGCCGAAGAAGTCGGCGCGGATGTAGGCGGCGTCGCGGGTCTGGTACGTCTGGATCTGCGCGTCCGGTACCTCGCGCAGGCGGCGTACGAGCGCGCCGGTGGTGTCGAGCTGGAACAGCTCGTCCCAGGCCGAGCCCCACAGCGTCTTGACGACGTTCCAGCCGGCGCCGCGGAACTGGGCCTCCAGCTCCTGCACGATCTTGAAGTTGGCGCGGACCGGGCCGTCGAGGCGCTGCAGGTTGCAGTTGATGACGAAGGTGAGGTTGTCCAGCTCCTCACGGGCGGCGAGCGCGAGGGCCGCCGTCGACTCCGGCTCGTCCATCTCGCCGTCGCCCAGGAACGCCCACACGTGCGAGGCGGAGACGTCCTTGATGCCGCGGTTGGTGAGGTAGCGGTTGAAGCGCGCCTGGTAGATGGCGGAGAGCGGGCCGAGGCCCATCGACACCGTCGGGAACTCCCACAGCCAGGGCAGCCGGCGCGGGTGCGGGTACGAGGGCAGGCCGTTGCCGCCGGCCTCCTGGCGGAAGTTGTCCAGGTGGTGCTCGTTCAGGCGGCCGTCGAGGAAGGCGCGGGCGTAGATGCCGGGGGAGGCGTGGCCCTGGATGTACAGCTGGTCGCCGGAACCATCGCCCTCCTTGCCCTTGAAGAAGTGGTTGAAGCCGGTCTCGTACAGCCAGGCCGCGGAGGCGAAGGTGGCGATGTGCCCGCCGACGCCGTACTTGCTGCCGCGGGTCACCATCGCGGCCGCGTTCCAGCGGTTCCACGCGGTGATGCGGGCCTCCATCTCCGGGTCACCGGGCAGGCCCGGCTCGGCGGAGGTGGGGATGGTGTTGACGTAGTCGGTCTCGAGGAGCTTCGGCAGCGCGATGCCGCCCGCCTCGGCGCGCTCCAGCGTGCGCCGCATCAGGTACGCGGCGCGGTGCGGCCCGGCCTCCCTGGCGACGGCGTCGAGGGAGGCCTGCCATTCGGCGGTCTCCTCCGGGTCGCGGTCGGGGAGCTGGTCGAGCGCGCTCGGCTGGATGGCGTTGGGGTCGGTCATGTCGCCGCCTTCCTCAGTCGAAGGGGGTTCCCTCATCGGTAAGGGGTTGGGGTTGCCCTTGGTCTTTGGCAGGACAGGGCTGGACTTCGGTGGAAGTCCGTCGGCGACTGTAACTCCCTGATCGATGATCGATCAAAGGGTTGAGGGCGAAAAGGTCTTGAAACCGCGAAAGTAGGCACGGGGTGCCTTGAGAGATGGCACCGGGTGACGCTGGAGCGCCTTGTTTTCGCAGGTGGGGCGGCGTTTGAGCGGGGGTGTGCTCGACTGAAATCAAGCGCTGATCAAGCGCTGATCAAGCGCGCGGGGCGCACCCCAGGACGTGTGCCTTCACGATCTCGGCGATGCGGGGGTCCCGCCTCTTGAAGGCGGCCACCAGTTCCTCGTGCTCCTCCGCGTACGACTGCTGGACCGTGCCCAGCCAGCGGATGGACAGCGCCGTGAAGACCTCGATGCCGAGCCCTTCCCAGGTGTGCAGCAGCACCGAGTTCTGCGCGGCGCGCACGAGTTCGCGATGGAAACCGACCGTGTGGCGGACCTGGGCGGTGCCGTCGGCCTCGCGGTCGGCCTCGTACAGGGCCAGGACGTGCGGCTCCAGGGCCGAGCAGTCCTCCGCGAGACGGTCCGCCGCCAGCTCCGCGGCGATGGCTTCCAGGCCGGCCCGGACGGGGTAGCTCTCCTCCAGGTCGGCCGCGGTCAGGTTCCGTACCCGGACGCCCTTGTTCGGCGCGGACTCGATCAGGCGCAGGGACTCCAGCTCGCGCAGGGCCTCGCGGACGGGGGTCTGGCTGACCTCCAGCTCGGTGGCGATCCGGCGCTCCACGATCCGCTCGCCCGGCTGCCAGCGCCCGCTGACGATTCCTTCCACGATGTGCTCGCGGATCTGTTCGCGCAGCGAGTGGACGACGGGCGCGGTCATGGGGGCTCCTTCGGGAGGGCTGACGTTTAGACAATAAGGCCGTCATGCTCCGCCGGGAGGGCACGCGGGCGTGCTTTGGTGCAGGTGAGACGAGGCGCACATGGTGTTCGCGCGCCTGAGAGCTCGGTGTGTGCTGCCTCCAGGTGTCTGTGGGGCGTTTGTAGCCGATCGCGCGCGGCGACCCACCCGGTGAAATCGAGAACCTCTCGAACCCGGCTTCTATTAGGTTGGGCGGAAGACGTGGCAGGCGGCGGAAGCCGAGCGGACGGGGGCGGTAGTGGGGCCGAAGAAGGACCTGGCGGTCAAGGGCGAGGACCTGACCAAGCTGGCCGACGACCTCCACCGGATGCAGGAGCACCTGACCCGGCAGGTGAGGCGTATGGACGGACTCGTCGACGAGATCGAGGAGGGCTGGCAGGGCCCCGCGGCAGTCGAGTACCGCAAGCTCCACCGCTCCGTCGCCAAGGACGCCGTCCGGATCCGCGAGGTCATGAAGAACCTCGAAGAGGCCGTGCGGCTGAGCCGGGACGGGTTCACCGAGACGGAGCTCGAGGTACTGGCGCGCATGCGTGCCGTCCACGTCGACGTCCAGGCCGAGGCGGACAAGCTGTCCACGCCCGCCGAGGTGCCGCCGACGCGCCCGCGGAGCGGCCTCGACCAGCTGTGACACCAGCTCAGTCAGCGAACGACGTGATACAGGGCGGCGGCGCCGGGGTGCCCCCGTCCGGAACGGGGAACGCGGTATGCAGGCCGGCAGCGCCGAAGACGACTACATAGCCGTCTCCTTCGGCACGTTGGAACATCTGACCGCCGAGCTCGACGACATCCTCAAGCAGCTCGACGGACAACTCGAGGATCTCTACGCGCGCCTGGCGCCGGTCGTCGCCTCCTGGCAGGGCGAGACCCGCGAGGTGTTCCTGCGCGAACTCGATAAATGGGACACCTCGGCGAGGGATCTGCAGGCGGCCCACAAGTGGCTGCACGAGGTCGTGACCAGTGGTCATCGCGGGTACGCGGCCGCGCACCGCGCGGTGCTGCGGGGATGGGGTGCCGCCTGATGGCCGAGCGGCGGCCCACCGACGAAGAGCGCGGCAAGGAGCGGGCCGAGGCCCGGACGCGCTCGCCCAAGACGAGCGGCGGCGGATTCGACGTACAGCCAGCTCACCTGTACTACACCGCCCTCGTGGTGCGCGACGGACAGTTCGACTACGACAAGGGCGCCACGGCGCTGGTCGAGGTGCTGAACAAGTACAGCCAGTCGGCGGGCGCGGGCTGGGGCGCGGACGCCTTCGCGGCGGCGTACAAGACGGTGAACGAGAAGTTCCTGGAGCTCTGGGCGAAGAGTGTGGTCAGCGTGGGCGGTGTCGCCGTCGGTCTGACGGACACGGCGAACAAGTACGTCCAGGTCGACTGGCAGGCGCGCAGGATGTACGGCCCGCCGCCCGTCGCGAGGACGCCGCCCGTCGTCATCGAGAAGCCGCCCAAGTACGGCCCGGTCAACGACATCAAGTGGTCCGGTACCGGCAAGGACGCGGACTCCTCGGAGATCGCCGGTATCCTCGGCGAGATCCCGGACTTCCTCGCCGATGTGATCCGGCCTGCCATCGAGCACGGCCTCAGGCTCGGCAAGATGCACGAGATCACGCCTGGGTGCCGTGACGAGGAGTTCAAGGACATGGCCACCGCCTGGGGTGCGGCCCAGAAGGCCGCCAAGAGCGCGTCCGACGACTTCAACGGTGCCATCAAGTTCATCAGCAACAACAAGGGCAACGACGAGTGGCAGGGCGCCATGAAGGCCTTCTGCCAGACCATCTGGGGCACCACCGAATGGGGCAGGACTTACGACAAACAGATGCAGCGGGCCTCCATGGGGCGTAGCTGGAACACGGACCGCAAGGTCGTGCCCGCGAAGCGGCGTCCCATCATCGACATCCTCATGGAGACCGCGGCCGCTGTGCAGAACGAGCTCGACAAGTTGGCCGGGGTGGCGGTCACGACCAGGGAGACCACCACCCGGCTGGGCAAAGACGCGGCGATAGCCACGGCCAAGGACCTGGCCGACGACCTCGACCCGTTCGAGCTGACGCCGATCGGGGCGGTCGTGACGTTCGGCGAGATCGTCCTGAAGTTCCGCTCGCACATGGACGAGGGGGCCGCGAACGCGGCGGTCGAGAAGTACCACCAGGCCTTCAGCGACGCCGCCACCAAGCTGGGGGCGCTGGAGGCCGAGCTGGACGAGGCACTGCTCAGCGTGCCCACGTTCGTGGCGGAGGAGGCCCGCGCGGAGGGGTATGGGGCGCGCTCCCTCAACGACTTCAAGAAGGAACACAGCTGGCAGCGGCCGGAGAGTCCGATTCCGTACAAGTACTCCCTCGATCTTGCGACCGAGGAGGAACTGTACGGGGGGCACAGCATCGACAAGCATGTGGGGCTGACGGACATGCAGTTGACGCAGCGGTTGCGGGACCAGGCGACCGGGGCAGGTGTGCCCCAGATTCCTGCTGCTTCGTCCTTCACTGACCTGGAATCGGCCCAGAATTATACGCAGTACAATATCCGATCTAATTCGACAGAGATCGACAAGTGGCTTAAAGCCCCTCCGAAGCCGGGCGACACAGAGGAATTCACGGTGGGGTCGGTCGACACCGGGAACCACGCGCTTCCGGTCGTGACCGGCCGTACGGCGCAAGTGGTGAATGATCACCCGACGCCGCCGAAGGACGCCCATGGAGTCTCGACCGTGCTCAAATACGAACCGAATCTGGATCCGCCGTTCGTCGTTTATACGTCCATGCCTCAATGATGTATGAGGAGACAGTGATGGCTGAGCTGGATGAACGGTCATGGGCCGAGGCACTCGGTATGTACGAGCGTCGGGCGACCATTGCCAAGGTGACGAGCAGGAAGCACGAGAACTGGCTGCTCGACCTGGCCACCCTGATGCACGGTGACACCCGCGACGCCCGCGGCTGGCGCACGGTGGACCTATGGGAGGGCGAACTCGAAAGGCTCGACGAACCGTCCTACCCCTTCGTCGGGCCCAGGGGGGCTGTCGCGACGCCGCCGGACGCCTGGAAGCCCTATCTGTATGAGATTCCGCGTTCTCAGGCGGTACGGTTCCTCGTGGCCCTTTCCACGCCCTGGATCGATGTCACGAAAGAACCGGATTTCGAGGAGCGCAGGGAGGCCCTGGAAGCGAACGCCCGCGTCATCCTGTCGCGCTTCTCCGAAGGCTCGCACTTCTACGCGAACACTGGCCGTGACAGTGCCAGTCGCGACTACTACCAGCGGGTTTCTGGTTGGCATTCCTTTTCCGTGCGCACCTACGACTTCGGCCTGGTGCTCGTCTCGGAGACGGAAGTCGGGATGGTCTGGTCATTCCGCTGATGTGATGAGATCCGCCATGCCGCCCCGATCCTCCGTACCGCCCACCATGGAGAAGCCCCGTGCGCACCCGCACCGCCACCTACCCCGACCGGGAAACCGCCCAGTGGGCGACCCAGCAGGTGGTCACCCGCAACGAACAGGTCATCCACCGCTGGCTGGCCCAGTCCACCCGGGCGCGGCTGACGATCGAGGCGGCCTGGCCGTCCCGGGAGGAGCCCGTCGGCAAGGTGCTGCTGCAGGCCATGATGCTGGCCGGGCGCGGAGCCGTCGACGTACGGGCCGCCCGGGTCGTGCTGCGCCGCGAGCCGTCCGCCGCGCACGGGTTCGTCGTGCACGCCAGCTTCCCCGTCTACCTGTGAAGGCAGTGGTCCGACCGTGGCACTGACCCCCCTAGAACACGACCGCGGATACGGCGAGCTGGACCAGGTCCTGCGCGCCTACGTCGGCCAGCCCGCCGACGACACCGAGGACAAGCCGAGCGCGGCCCTCACCGCGTACCTCCGGCACACCTGGCACACCCGCCCCTGGGCACTCGCCGCCGCCGAGAGCCAGCTGCGGGAGTACGCGCGCACCCCGCCGGGGCGGCTGAGGGTCCGGCTCGGCGAGTTCTACGCCCTCGCGGACGTGGGCCTGGCCGACGCGGAGATCCTTCACTGGCTGACGCTGCTCGCCGACCACATCCGGCGCAGCGTCGAGGAGGGGCAGGTCCCGGCCCCGGCGAAGCCGGACACGCACTGGGAGTGGCATGCCAGGTTCCCCGAGCTGGGGCAGTTCCTCGGCGGCTGGTTCTCGCAGGACATGCCCGACGAGTTCGACGGGCACGACGCGGCGGTGGACGACTACGCCGCGACGACCGACCGGCAGCTCGTCGCGCGCCTCGTGGGGGAGATCCGGGAACTGCTGGCCCTCGGGCTCGACGAGAGCGAGTACGCCGTCGGCGCCGCCGAGCTGGGCATGGAGGTCGAGGTCCCGGACCGGCTCGCCGTGAGCGGCTGGCTCGCGCTGGTGGCGGCACGCCTCGCATAGTGGCGCGCCCCGCTCGCACGAACAGAGCCCCCACCCGGAGGAGAACTCCGGACGGGGGCTCCGTCGTACTGCCTGATCAGGGAGATCAGAGGCCCAGCTCGACCTCGAACTCGCCCGCCTCCAGGATCGCCTTGACCGCCGTCAGGTAACGGGCCGCGTCGGCGCCGTCGACCAGGCGGTGGTCGTAGGAGAGGGTCAGGTAGGTCATGTCGCGGACGCCGATGACCGTGCCCTCCGCGGTCTCGATGACGGCCGGACGCTTGACCGTGGCACCGATGCCGAGGATCGCGACCTGGCCCGGCGGCACGATGATCGTGTCGAACAGCGCGCCGCGCGAACCGGTGTTGGAGATGGTGAAGGTCGCGCCGGACAGCTCGTCCGGGGTGATCTTGTTGGCGCGGACCTTGCCCGCCAGCTCCGCCGTGGCCTTCGCGATGCCGGCGATGTTCAGGTCGCCCGCGTGCTTGATGACCGGGGTCATCAGGCCCTTCTCGGAGTCCACCGCGATCCCGATGTTCTCGGAGTCGAAGTAGGTGATCGTGCCCTCGGCCTCGTTGATCTTGGCGTTGATGACCGGGTGGGCCTTCAGCGCCTGGGCCGCCGCCTTCACGAAGAACGGCATCGGGGAGAGCTTGACGCCCTCGCGCGCGGCGAAGGAGTCCTTGGCCTGGGCGCGCAGCCGCATCAGGCGCGTGACGTCGACCTCGACGACCGACGACAGCTGGGCCTGCTCGTGCAGCGCCTTGACCATGTTGTCGCCGATGACCTTGCGGATGCGGGGCATCTTGACGGTCTGGCCACGGAGGGGGGAGACCTCCAGCGCCGGGGCCTTCTTCGCGGCGGCCGGAGCGGCGGCAGCGGCCGGAGCCGGAGCGGCGGCGGCGGCCTTCGCGGCCTCGGCGGCGGCGATGACGTCCTGCTTGCGGATACGGCCGCCGACGCCGGTGCCCTTGACGGAGGCCAGGTCGACGCCGTTCTCGGCGGCGAGCTTGCGCACCAGCGGGGTGACGTAGGCACCCTCGTCGGTCGCCTGGGTGGCGGTCGGGTGGGTCGGCGCGGTGACCGGGGTGACCGGAGCCGGAGCCGGGGCGGGCGCCGGAGCCGCGGGCTGGACCGGGGCCGGGGCGGCAGCGGCGGGCGCGGCCGGAGCGGCGGGGGCCGGAGCCGGGGCGGCGGGCGCGGCCGGGGCAGCCGGAGCCGCGGGAGCCGGGGCAGCGGCGGCGGGCGCCGGGGCGGCCGGAGCCGGAGCGGCGGCAGGGCCCCCGGCGGTCACAGCACCCGGGGCGCCGATGACGGCGAGCTTGGCGCCGACCTCGGCGGTCTCGTCCTCGTTCACCACGATCTCGAGCAGCACGCCGGAGGCGGGCGCCGGGATCTCGGTGTCGACCTTGTCCGTGGAGACCTCGAGCAGCGGCTCGTCGGCCTCGACGGAGTCGCCGACCGACTTCAGCCAGCGGGTGACGGTGCCCTCGGTGACGGACTCACCGAGCGCGGGCAGGACCACGTCCGTGCCCTGGGCGCCACCGGCCGGGGCGGCGGCGGGGGCGGCCGGGGCCTCGGGGGCCGGGGCGGGGGCCGGAGCCTCGGCCACCGGGGCGGCCGGGGCCGGAGCCTCGGCAGCGGCGGGGGCCGGGGCGGCCGCGGGGGCACCGGTGCCGTCGTCGATGACGGCCAGCTCGGCGCCGACCTCGACGGTCTCGTCCTCGGCGACCTTGATGGAGGCCAGCACACCGGCGGCGGGGGAGGGAATCTCGGTGTCGACCTTGTCCGTCGAGACCTCGAGCAGCGGCTCGTCGGCCTCGACGCGCTCGCCCTCGGCCTTCAGCCAGCGGGTGACAGTGCCCTCGGTGACGCTCTCACCGAGCGCCGGAAGGGTTACGGAAACCGCCATGGTTTCGGTTGCTCCTTACGAATTGCGGAAGTCTGTGTCGTCGCGCCCGTGACCGAAGGCTCAGTCGTGGGAGTGCAGCGGCTTGCCGGCCAGCGCCAGGTGCGCCTCGCCCATCGCCTCGTTCTGCGTCGGGTGGGCGTGGATGAGCTGGGCGACCTCGGCCGGCAGCGCCTCCCAGTTGTAGATCAGCTGGGCCTCGCCGACCTGCTCGCCCATGCGGTCGCCGACCATGTGGACGCCGACCACGGCACCGTCCTTCACCTGGACGAGCTTGATCTCGCCCGCGGTGTTCAGGATCTTGCTCTTGCCGTTGCCCGCCAGGTTGTACTTCAGAGCGACGACCTTGTCCGCGCCGTAGATCTCCTTGGCCTTGGCCTCGGTGATACCCACGGAGGCGACCTCGGGGTGGCAGTACGTCACCCGCGGGACACCGTCGTAGTCGATCGGGACGGTCTTCAGACCGGCCAGACGCTCCGCCACCAGGATGCCCTCGGCGAAGCCGACGTGCGCGAGCTGGAGCGTCGGGACCAGGTCACCGACGGCGGAGATGGTCGGAACGTTGGTCCGCATGTACTCGTCGACGAGGACGTAGCCGCGGTCCATGGCGACACCCTGCTCCTCGTAGCCCAGGCCCTGGGAGACCGGGCCACGGCCGACGGCGACGAGGAGGACCTCCGCCTCGAACTCCTTGCCGTCGGCGAGGGTGACCTTCACGCCGTCCTGGGTGTACTCGGCCTTCTGGAAGAAGGTGCCCAGGTTGAACTTGATGCCGCGCTTGCGGAACGCGCGCTCGAGAAGCTTCGAGCTGTTCTCGTCCTCGACCGGGACGAGGTGCTTCAGGCCCTCGATGACCGTGACGTCCGAGCCGAAGGACTTCCACGCCGAGGCGAACTCGACGCCGATGACGCCGCCGCCCAGGATGATCGCGGACTTCGGCACGCGGTCCAGGACGAGGGCGTGGTCGGAGGAGATGATGCGGTCGCCGTCGATCTCCAGGCCCGGCAGCGACTTCGGCACGGAGCCGGTCGCCAGCAGGACGTGGCGGCCCTGGATACGCTGGCCGTTCACGTCGACGGAGGTGGGGGAGGACAGCCGGCCCTCACCCTCGATGTACGTCACCTTCCGGGACGCGATCAGACCCTGCAGGCCCTTGTACAGGCCGGAGATCACGCCGTCCTTGTACTTGTGGACGGCCGCGACGTCGATGCCCTCGAAGGTCGCCTTCACACCGAACTGCGCGCTCTCGCGGGCCTGGTCGGCGATCTCGCCCGCGTGCAGCAGGGCCTTGGTGGGGATGCAACCCCGGTGCAGGCAGGTGCCGCCGACCTTGTCCTTCTCGATCAGGGCGACGTCAAGGCCCAGCTGCGCCCCGCGCAGGGCCGCGGCGTAACCACCGCTACCACCGCCGAGGATCACTAGGTCGAAAACGGTGCTGGCGTCGTTCGCCACGTCACGTCCTCCATGCATGTGCGCCTTACGCCGATCTCCTGTGACCGGCGGGCGGCTGGTGTCCGGCCGCTTGATGCTTCGGCCCTTCGGTGGGGGCCCTGTCCTGCCGGGCTCCATCTTTGCACTTGTTCGAGGCGGACGAGACGCCGGGCTGGAGTGTGAGACACCCCACGTACAGCTGAAGACGAAGGCGCGCGTGAGCAAGGGGCGCGGGGCTGTGTCTGATCTGCGGCTCCGCCGCGTGGGCGCGAACAACCCCCACGCGGCGGAGCCGTACTACGGAAGCGACCGAGCTCTCAGGCGATTCAGCCCAGGTCACCCGCGGCCGTGAGTTCCGCCAGCCGCACCAACGTACGCACGGCGGACCCCGTACCGCCCTTCGGCGTGTACCCGAACGGACCACCCTCGTTGAACGCCGGGCCGGCGATGTCGAGGTGCGCCCATGTGATGCCCTCGCCCACGAACTCGCGCAGGAAGAGACCGGCGACCAGCCCGCCACCCATCCGCTCGCCCATGTTCGCGAGGTCGGCGACCTGGGACTCCATGCCCTTGCGCAGGTGCTCCGGCAGCGGCATCGGCCAGGCCGGCTCGCCGACCTCCTCCGCCGCCTCGTGCACCGCGGAGCGGAACGCGTCGTCGTTGGCCATGACACCGAACGTCCGGCTGCCCAGCGCCAGCATCATCGCACCGGTGAGGGTCGCGACGTCCACGATCGCGTCCGGCTTCTCCTGCGAGGCCGCCCACAGCGCGTCGGCGAGCACCAGGCGCCCCTCCGCGTCGGTGTTGAGGACCTCCACCGTCTTGCCGCTGTACATGCGCAGCACGTCACCGGGGCGGGTGGCGGTGCCGGACGGCATGTTCTCGGCCAGCGCCAGCCAGCCGGTGACACTGACCTCCAGGCCGAGGCGCGCGGCGGCGACGACGGCCGCGAACACGGCGGCGGCACCGCTCATGTCGCACTTCATCGTCTCGTTGTGCCCGGCCGGCTTCAGCGAGATGCCGCCCGAGTCATAGGTGATGCCCTTGCCGACGAAGGCCAGGTGCCGGTCCGCCTTCGGGTGCTTGTACGACAGCTTCACCAGGCGCGGGGTCGCCGCCGAGCCGCCGCCGACGCCGAGGATGCCGCCGTAGCCGCCCTTGGCCAGGGCCTTCTCGTCGAGCACCTGCACCTTGAGGCCGTACTCCTTGGCCGCCTCCTGCGCTTCGGCGGCGAACGCCGCCGGGGTGAGGTCGTTCGGCGGCATGTTGATCAGGTCGCGGGCGCGGTTCAGCTCCTCGGCGACGGCGACCGCGCGGGCGAGGGCCCCCTTGTGGGCGGCGTCACGCGGCTTGCCGCCGAGCAGCGCGGCCTCGGCCAGCGGCGCCTTGCCGTTCTTGGCCTTGGTGGCACCCGTGGCCTGACGGCCCTCCTCCTTGTAGGCGTCGAAGGAGTACGCGCCGAGCAGGATGCCCTCGCTGATCGCGCCGACGGCGCCCGGGCCGTCGACGGGCAGCGCGAACGCCGCCTTCTTCGAGCCGGCGAGCGCGCGGGCGGCCACGCCGGCGGCCTTGCGCAGCGCCTCGGCGTCGTAGGCCTCGTCGCCCTCGTTCTCGCCCTTGGCGTCCGGCTCCGCGCCCAGGCCGACCGCCACGACGATCGGTGCCTTGAAGCCGGCCGGAGCGGGCAGCTTCGTCAGCTCGCCCTCGGCACCCGAGGCGCCGAGGGTCTCCAGGACGCCGGCCAGCTTGCCGTCGTACGCCTTGTCCACGGCTTCGGCGCCCGGCGCTACCACGGGGCCCTTGGTGCCCTTGGCGACACCGATCACGATCGCGTCGGCCCGCAGGCCGGGCGCCGCGGAGGTGCTGAGAGTCAGAGCAGTCACGGTGGTGAAATCTCGCTTCCGATGTGAAGTTGCTGTGGCCGAGTGGGGTGGGTCGACCGGGCCCGAGAGCCGACCCTAGGTCCATACCTGGGCGCAGGTGGCAACCGGGGCCTTCACCCTGTCGGCGAACCCCCGGGACGAGACTACGCGCGTGCGCGCGTTCGCTCATTCCTACGGGCGTTCACCGGTGCGTGGCGTCGTGGTCACGCCGGGGCTCGAAACAGTCCTCCGAGGCGTGGGTCGTCGCCCCGGCCTGAAGCGCGGGCGCTCACCACCCCTGGGGCACGCTGCCCATCGGGCTGGACTCCGCCCGCTGAAACGCGCCGACGACGGAGGTGCCGGCCAGCCGGTCGGCGAGCGAGCGGCGGCCGGGGAAGACCACCGTCAGCGCGTTGACCAGGAACAGCACCACCGCGATGGCCCACACCAGCACCGACAGCCCGAACTTCCCCTCGATCAGCAGCACACAGGCCAGCGCGTACACGGCGACGTCGACGGCGGTCGTGACGGCGGCCCGGCGCAGGGCGTGCCGGGACAGCCGTGGGGTGACCCGCAGGCCGAGCAGGCCCTTGCCGAGGGTGCGGCCGAGCCAGGTGAGGCAGGCCCACTGGTAGAGGAACGTGACGGCCACGAGCGCGCCGAAGGCCTCCTCCACGTCCAGCACCACCTTGTCCCACAGAGACAGGCCGAGGTGCTCGGAGGCGCCGATGACGTCACCCCGCGAGGTCACGAGGTCGAGGCCGCCCTTCGTGGCCAGCTCGGGGACATCGGTGACGAGCGCGCTGATCCGGTGGAAGGTGAGCACGGCGAGCAGCGAGGCCGCCGCCACCACCAGCGCGAAATCTATGAACCAGGCCAGGGTGCGGCGCAGTTTGAGCACGGATGTCCCCCGAATCACAACTTACTTGTCCGTGTACGGCCGAGCAGCTTAACGGCTCAGGGAGAGCACCACGAGCGCCGTTGTCGCCGCCGTCTCCTCCAGCGCGCCGAAGACATCCCCCGTCACCCCGCCGAACCGGCGTACGCAGCGGCGCAGCAGGAGTTCCGACGCGGCCAGGGACAACAGCACCGCGGCCGCCGCGTGCAGGGCGTCGTAGGGGCTCAAGGCCGTTCCCCAGGCCGCCGAACCGATCGTGGAGGCCGCCGTGACCGCCAGCGCGCCCGCTACCGGTACCACCCCGGCGACCGCCGCCCCCAGCCCCTCCGGGCGGGCGGCCGGTACGTCGCTCCGGGCGGCCAGGGTGAGGGCGAGGCGGGCCGCGACCGCCGAGACGACGGCCGCCATCGCACCGCGTGCCCAGGAGCCGCCGTAGAGCTGTGCCAGCGCGGCGACCTGAGCCAGCACCACCAGGACCAGGGTGAGCACCCCGAACGGCCCGATGTCCGACTGCTTCATGATCCGCAGCGCGTCCTCCGCGGGCTTGCCGCTGCCCAGCCCGTCGGCCGTGTCGGCGAGTCCGTCCAGGTGCAGCCCGCGGGTCAGGGCGGCGGGTACGGCGACCGAGGCGACGGCGGCGAGCAGCGGGCCGGCGCCCAGGAAGAGGAGCAGCAGCCCGAGGCCGGCCGCGCAGATTCCGACGACCAGCCCGGCCACGGGGGCGTTCAGCATTCCGCCGCGTGCCGCCTGCCGGTCCCAGCGGCGCACGCGTACGGGCAGCACGGTGAGGGTGCCGAAGGCGAAGCGGAGGCCGTCGAGGGGGGAGGACTTGGGCACCGGCGAAGGTTACCCGGCGGTCGCGGAGCCGCTGTCCGCACCCAGGGATATGGTGCGCATATGGGGCACTGGTGGCTACGGAACATCGTCGAACCGGGCAAGCTCCCGCTGCTGCTCGCCCTCGCCGCCTTCGTGTTCACGTTCGCGGTCACCCGGGCGATCACCCGGCTGATCCGGGCTGGCAAGGGCCGGTTCCGCAACGTCAGGGCGGGCGGGCTGCACATCCACCACGTCGTGCCCGGGATCGTCCTCACCCTCGTCGGCGGGTTCGGCGCGGTCGCCAGCGACCGGCACGGCGTGGGCGGTGCCGTCGCCGCCGTGCTGTTCGGCATGGGTGCCGGGCTGGTCCTGGACGAGTTCGCGCTGATCCTGCACCTGGACGACGTCTACTGGAGCGAGGAGGGCCGCAAGAGCGTCGAGGTCGTCGTGCTCACCGCCGCGCTCGTCGGGCTGCTGCTCGCCGGTTTCTCCCCGTTCGGTGTCAACGACCTGAGTCCGCAGGAGCTGCAGGACCGGGGCAGCGCCCTCAGCACCCTCGGCATGAACTTCCTCTTCGCGCTGATCGCCCTGAGCAAGGGCAAGGCGCGCCTCGCGGTCTTCGGGGCGATCGTGCCGCTGGTCGCGCTGGTGGGCGCCGTCCGGCTGGCCCGCCCCGACTCCCCGTGGGCCCGCCGCTTCTACGGCCGCCGTCCCCGTGCCCGCGCCAAGGCCGCCCTGCGCGCCTACCGCCACGACCGCCGCTGGGCCCGGCCGCGCCGCGTCCTTCAGGATTTGATCGGCGGCAGGCCCGATCCGCGCCCGGCCCGGCTGTCCGACCGCCGTTGACGCTGCCGCACCTGCCGCACCTGCCGGCCGTACGTCCGCAGGCGGCTTGCGGCGCAGCCGGTGCCCGTGGCGATGCCGTACCGCCACCAGCAGGCACAGCGCCCCCACCGCCATCAGCGCGGCCAGGTGCTCCTTGCCCGCCAGGTTCTCCTTGACCAGCACCTCGACCACCATCGCCAGGGTCACCGCGCCGGAGGTGAGGTAGGCGCCGTACCGCCAGCTCACGAACACGGCGAGGCCCACCACGGCCGCCGACGGACCGGTGTCCACGACCTGTGCGTCCGTCCACGGCAGCCCGAACGGGGCGTGCGCGCCCAGCGAGATGCCGATGCGCGCGTGCAGGGTCCCGGCGAGTGTGGCGACGTACGCGATGACCAGCGTCCGCCACCAGCCGATGCACATCTCGGCGATCCCGAACACCAGCAGGATCTGCGCCAGCGCGCCCCACACCGGCAGATCCAGCGCGGGGACGAACAACGACAGGGGAGTGCGCAGCAGGGCGAGCCACAGCGGGTCCTCGGCCCGTACGGCGCCCACGTTCTGCACGAACTGATAGCCCCACGGCCGGTTCTGCACGTACTGCAGCAGGGACGTCAGGCACACCGCGGCGCTCGTCATCGGCACCGCCCGCAGGTGCCGCTTCAGCAGGGACTCCCGTACGGTGACGTACAGCAGCCCCCACTCCTCACGGGCCCAGCGGACCAGTGTGCTCATAGACGTTCCTCATCGGTGCGTGTCCAGGTGTCTGCGATGCAGCCACTTCGGCAGTCCCGGCGCCGCGGGGCCTGTCGTCAGGAAGCCCTCCGCGCGGGCCGAGGCGAGGCCGATGCGCAGCAGGTCCGCGCTCTTCTCGAAGAGCAGGAACCGCGGCTCCCAGATGGGCCGGTACTTGGCGTTGGCGCGGTACAGCGACTCGATCTGCCACCAGCGGGAGAAGAAGCTGAGCAGCGACCGCCACAGCCTCAGCACCGGTCCGGCACCGAGGCGCGCGCCACGTTCGAAGACCGACCTGAACATCGCGAAGTTGAGTGAGACCTGCGTGATCTCGATCTCGTCGGCCCGGCGCAGCAGCTCGATGACCATGAACTCCATCAGCCCGTTGTCGGAGTCCCGGTCGCGGCGCATGAGATCCAGGGACAGCCCGTGCGGCCCCCACGGCACGAAGGACAACAGCGCCCGCAGCTTCCCCTCGGCGTCGGTGCACTCCAGCATCACGCACCGACCGTCCTCGGGGTCCCCGAGCCGGCCGAGCGCCATGCTGAACCCGCGTTCGGTCGCCCCGTCCCGCCAGTCGTCCGCACGCCCGACGAGATACGCCATCTCGTCCGCCGGGATCTCCTCGTGCCGCCGGATCCGCACCTCGTACCCGGCCCGCTTCACCCGGTTGTGGGCCTGCCGGACCGTCCGCATCGCCCGGCCCTCCAGCGTGAAGTCGGCGACCTCCACGAGCGCCTCGTCGCCGAGTTCCAGGGCGTCGAGGCCGTGCCGGGCGTAGATCGTCCCGGCCTCCTCGCTCGCCCCCATCACCGCCGGGATCCAGCCGTGTGCCCGCGCCTCCGCGAGCCACGGCGTGATCGCGCCCGGCCACGCCTCCGGATCCCCGAGCGGATCCCCGGAGGCGAGGCTCACCCCGCCGACCACCCGGTAGGCGACGGCCGCCTTCCTGGTCGGTGACCACACCACGCTCTTCTCCCGGCGCAGCGCGAAGTAGCCCAGCGAGTCCCGCTCGCCGTGCCGTTCCAGCAGGGTCCGCAGCTCCTTCTCGTCGTCCTCGGTGAGCGGGTCGACGGCACGCCGGGAGCGGAAGGCGGCGTAGAACACGGCGAGGACGAGGATCGTGCTGAGCACGTTGATCGCGACGTTCGCCCAGTTCGGCGGGTCGATCCCGGGAAAGCGGGACTCGTCGGCGGCCACCGACACCAGGCGCAGGGCGCCGTAGTGCCAGCGCTCCAGGAAGGTCGAACGGGCCGCGTCCGGCGCCTGGTTGGTGACCGTCACCAGCAGCGCAGCCAGCAGGCTCGCCACCAGCCCGCCGCCGATGGCGACCGTCGCCGCGAGCCGGGGGTTGGACCGGTCGCCCTTGGCGTAGAACTCCCGGCGGCCCACGAGCAGCGCGGCGACGAACGCGGCCGTCAGCGCCAGTGAGATCCAGTTCTGCGCGTACCGCCGGATCTCCGGGAACGCCATGGCGAACGCGAACAGCGCGAGGAAGGCCCCGCTGAGCACGAGGTTGAGGATCCAGGCGGCCCGCTTTCTGCGCCGCATGGTGATCGCCAGGAACGCGGTGAACACGCCCGAGGCGAAGCCGGCCGTCAGCAGGTACGGCGTGAAGAAGTCGTCCTGGTTGTGCCGGCGCACGTCCTGCCCGAGCGAGACCCAGACCGCGCTGAGGAAGTTGATGAAGGCGACGGTCCGCAGATACCAGACGGCGAAGGCGGCGGCCCGCCGGGAGGCCCCGGTGGCCCGCCGCCCCTCCTCACCCGGACGCCCCGGCTCGGCTTGGTGCGGCACGGCAATTCGGGCATCTCCCATGGGTCAGGATCATATGGGCGCCGCCCGGGCCAACCGCACTATTCTGGCCTCTGCGGTGTGCGTACTCTTTTATGGCCGACTCGGCCGGTAACTCCTTTGCGCCGCAACGGTGCTCAGCCGGGATGGCGGAATCCGGCCGTGCCGAACCGGCCGAAACCCACCTACTCCTTCTCCTCCGGCTCCTTCTCGGTCTCCGGCTTCTCCGGCAACTCGGCGGCCAGCGCGGCAGCGCTCCGCACCAGGGGAAGCGCCAGCAAGGCACCCGCGCCCTCGCCGACCTTCACCCCCTGCTCCAGCAGCGGCTCCAGGGCCATCCGATCCAGCGCCTTCGCCTGGCCCGGCTCCCCGCTGTCGTGCCCGGCCAGCCACCAGTCCGGCGCCCGGAAGGCGACCCGCTGGGCGACCAGCGCACACGCCGCGGCCACGACCCCGTCGAGAATCACCGGCAGCTTCCGCACCGCACACTGCAGCAGGAACCCGGTCATCGCCGCGAGGTCCGCCCCGCCCACGGTCGCCAGCAGCTGCAACTGGTCCCCGAGTACCGGCCGAGCCCGCCTGAGCGCGTCCCGGATCGCCGCGCACTTGCGCATCCACGCCAGGTCGTCGATCGCGAGCCCGCCCCGCCCGGTCACCACCGACGCGTCGGTCCCGCACAGCGCGGCGATCAGCACCGCCGCGGCCGTGGTGCCGCCCACGCTGATGTCACCGAGCACCACCAGGTCCGTACCCGAGTCGGCCTCCTCGTCGGCGACGGCGATGCCCGCGCGCAGCGCCGCCTCGGCCTCGTCCAGGGTGAGCGCGTCCTCGATGTCGATTCGGCCGCTGCCGCGCCGCACCCGGTGTCGTACGACGTCCTCCGGGAAGGCGTCCGGCGCGCAGTCCACGGCCATGTCGACGATCCGTACGGGCACTTGCAGCCGCCGCGCGAGCACGGACACCGGGCTCGCGCCCTCCAGCACCGCCCGCACCAGCTGCTCCGCACTGCCCGCCGCCCGGGCCGAGACGCCCAGCTCGGCGACTCCGTGGTCACCGGCGAAGAGGATCACCCGCGGCCGCTCCACGGTCCGTACCGGTACGGAACCCTGCGCGGCGGCCAGCCACTCGCCCAGCTCGTCGAGGCGGCCCAGCGCCCCGGGCGGCACGATCTGGCGCTCCCGCCGGGCCTCGGCGTCACGGCGCACGCCCCCGTCCGGGCGCTCGATCAGATCGGTGAAGTCGTCCAGATTAAGCCTGCTCATTCGCCGAACAGTACCGCCAGAGAACGAACGCTTCCGCGCCACAGGGTCACCACACCCCCACAACGTCATTGCACCCAAGATCGGGATCCCATACGTTCCGTTTTGCAGTGAAATGTCGGTCGCCCAGGGAGACACCATGCCGAGGTCCTCCGACCCGTTTCTCGAGCCGCGCCGCGAGAACTGCCCCTGGTGCGGCTCCGCACGGCTGCGCACCCGGGTGCGGGTGAGGGACCCCCTGCGACAGCGCCGGGGCACGTTCGCCGTCGACCGGTGCCGTGACTGCGGCCACACCTTCCAGAACCCCCGGCTCACGGCGGAAGGGCACGCCTTCTTCCACCGGGACGTCTACGAACGGCAGCTGGAGAAGTTCACCGCCCGCGTCCTGTCCGCCGCCGCGGTGCGCCACCGGCACCGCGCCCTCGCGCACAAGCTGTCGGCGCTGGCCGAGCCGGAGAGCTGGCTGGACGTCGGTACGGGCCACGGCGGCTTTCCCGAGGCGGCGAAGGAGTTCTTCCCGTACACGAGCTTCGACGGTCTGGACCCGACGGCCCGGGTGCGGCAGGCCCAGCTGGAGGAGCGGGTCGAGGAGGCCCACCACGGATACCTCGCCACCCCCGGAATGGCGGCCCGGCTGCGCGCCCGCTACGACGTGGTCAGCATGTTCCGCCACATCGAGCACACGCCCGACCCGCGCGCCGAACTCCGCGCGGCCCTGACGGTGCTGCGCCCCGGCGGCCACCTCGTCGTGGAAGCCGCCGATCCGCGCTGCGCGTTCGCCACCCTGCTCGGCAGACGGTGGCTCCCGTACGGCCAGCCCCGCCACCTGCACCTGCTGCCGCCGGGCAACCTACGCGCGGAGTTGGAGACCCTGGGCTGCACGATCCTCGTCACGGACCGCCACAGCCCACACATCCCCTACGACCTGTCGGGCGCCGTCGCCCTGGCCCTGGCCCCCCTGCCCCTGGTGAGGACCGCCGCGGCGCCGGCGCTGGCCGCGGCGTCGGCACTGGACCACATCCTGGCGCCGCTCGTCCGCCGCTCGCCCTTCTCCAACGCCTACAGAATCGTGGCTCGCAAGCCCGTCCGCTGACTGCGCACGGGGCACCCGCTCAACCCCGCAGTACCAGCGCCTGCCCGGCGACAACCAGCAGAACCTGCTCGCACTCCGCCCCGAACGCCGCGTTCAGGCGCCCGAGTTCATCCCGGTACCGGCGGCCGGAGGCGGTCGCGGGGACGATCCCCGAGCCCACCTCGTTGGACACGGCGACAACGGTCCGCCGAGTACCACGCACCGCCTCCGTCAACTCCCGCACCCGCTCCCGCAGCGACTTCTCACCCCCGCCCGCCCACTCCGCGTCGTCCCACGCCCCCACGCGGTCCATGACATCCGTCAGCCACAGCGACAGACAGTCGATCAGCAACGGCGGCCCGTCCTCGCCCAGCAGCGGTACCAGGTCCGTCGTCTCCGCCGTGTGCCACGACCCCGGCCGCCGCTCCCGGTGCGCGGCCACCCGCTGCGCCCACTCGGTGTCCCCGCCCCGTGTCCCGCCGGTCGCCACGTACAGCACCTCCGGGAAGGACTCGAGCCGCCGCTCGGCCTCCACCGACTTGCCCGAGCGCGCCCCGCCCAGCACCAGCGTCCGGCGCGGCACGTCCGGCACGTCCTCGTACGCGCCGACCGCCAGCGTCGTACCGTCCGGCACCGCCCGCGCCCCGGCCGCCGCCAGCCGGCGCCGCAACTCCGCGCCGGGCGGCACGTCGTGGTCGAGGTGGACGGCGACCACGTCCGTCGTCGGGCCGGCCGAGCCCACCGCCCGCAGCCGGGCCAGCGCGTCCGGGCGGCCCACCACGTCCGCGAGGACCATGTCGTACGACTCCGCCGTCGGCTCCTCCAGACCGGCCGGGGCGCCGCCCGGCGGCAGATACAGCAGGCGCTGCCCGTCCGGGCCGGTCACCGCGTACCCGGTGCCGCCCGCGTCCATCGCCACCGCCCGCACCCGATGCCCCGTCAGCAGCGCCAACTCCCGCCCGTCCGGCACCCGCCCGGGGTGCGGCAGCCCGGCCGGCACCTCCACCGCCGGACCGTCGTGCGGATGCGACAGGAGCACCTGCCGTACCCCGCCCAGCGAATGCCCGGCCCGCGCCGCCGCGAACGCCACACCCGGCGTCAGATCGAGCAGCAGCGCCCCGTCCACCAGCACGGCGGTCGCCGCCCGCGCGTCCGGCCCGAGCGCGCTCGCACAGGCGGCACAGGGGCAATCGGGGCGGGGCAGCCCAGCGGGGGCACCAGTACCGAGCAGAGTCACTTCCACGCACCGATTCTCACCTGTGCCGGCAGGCACCGCTCACCACAGCGCCCCGATAGGGGCGCGGGGCTGTATCGACATGCGGCTCCGCCGCGTGGGCGCGAGCCCCCCACCGGCCCGCGCTTGATCCACAGCCTCTAACGGCCAAACCCGCGGAGCGAATACCCTTCCAGCAGGTGTTGGATCAAAGGAGGCCCACATGACGGCATGGACGTGGCGGTTCGAGAAGGCCGACGGGACGGAGGTCCAGCCCGCTGTGCAGCCCGAGGAGTTCACCACGCAGGGGGATGCCGAGTCCTGGATCGGCGAGCACTGGAAGGCGCTCCTGGAGGGCGGCGCCGACCAGGTGCGGCTGTTCGAGGAGAACAAGGAGATCTACGGGCCGATGAGCCTGCACGCCGACGCGGCGTAACCCCGCAGCCGGGTGCGGAGGGGTGCGGCCCGCGGTCGTAACCCCTCCTCACTGCTCGCCCAGCGTCACCTCCGCCTTCTTCTCGCTGCCGCCCCGCTGGTACGTCACCGACGTCTTCTGGCCCGGCTTGTCCGCCGCCAGCGCCACCGACAGGGAGGTGATGGTGGTGATCGGCTCGTCACCCAGCCTCGTGATGATGTCGCCCGGCCTGAGCCCCGCCTTGTCGGCCGCGCCACCGCGTTTGACGCTGACCAGCGCCACCCCGGCGGGCTGGTAGCGGTCGTCCACGACCGTCCGCGCGGTGATGCCGAGCGCGGCCCGCCCCGAGTCGACGACCTTGCCCTGCTTGATGACCTGGTCGGCGATCGTCTTCACCATCGACGCCGGGATGGCGAACCCGATGCCGGGCGCCGCGCTGCCCCCGAGCTGGGGGTCGGCGGCGGCGAGCGTCGGGATGCCGATGACCTGCCCGGCGAGATTGACCAGCGCGCCGCCGCTGTTGCCGGGGTTGATGGCGGCCGAGGTCTGCACCATGTTCCCGATGGTCGCGCCCGTGCCCCCGCCGACCTCGCTGACGGTCCGCCCGGTCGCCGAGACGATGCCCTGGGTCACGCTGGACGACAGCCCGAGCGGCGAGCCCATGGCCAGCACGATCTGGCCGACCTCCACCTTCTCGGTGTCGCCGAACGCGGCCGCCCGCAGCCCGTCCGGCACCTGGTCCACCTTGATCACGGCCAGGTCCTGCTCGGGATAGGAGTACACCAGGTGCGCGGTGAGCGGCGCCTCGTTGTTGGCCGTGGTCACCTTGAAGGTCTTCTCCGACCCGACGACGTGCGCGTTGGTGACGACGTCCCCGTTGCCGTCGTACACCACCCCGGAGCCCAGCTCATGGCTCGCCTGGATCTGCACGACCGACGGCAGGACCTCCTTGATCACCTTCTGGTACTGGCTCTGCAGATCGCCCGCGGCCATCGGCACGGCCGCCCGCTCGGTCGCGGAGTCCTGCCGGGCCTGCGAAGTCGTGCCGGTACAGCCGGCGGCCACGCAGCACACCAGTGCGGCGGCGGCGCCCCTGCGGAGGGCACGGAGGGAAGCGTCCATGCCCCGAGTCTCACCGCGCGCCGGTCACCCGGCCCGCGCTGTTGACCCGAACGGCCTCAGCCCCGTACGCCGCACAGGTGCAGCAGCGCCGCGACCCCGCGGTAGGGATCCGTCCGCCCGGCCCGCTCCTCGGCCGCGAGCAGCGTCTCCAGGTCGGCGGGGATCCCGGCGTCGTCCGCCGCCGTGTCCGTGAAGACCCGGACGCCGTACCAGGCGTGCAGTGGGGCCGCGATCCCGGCGAGCGTGGCGGTGAGGGAGTCCAGCCGGTCGGCCCGTACGTCCAGGCCGAGGCGGATGGGGGTCCCCCCGTTCGAGTCAATTCGAGAATGGGGGAGGTACGCGGTGGTGTCGAAGGCGGCCAGCGCGCCCGCCCAGTCCCCGGCGAGGCCCGGCCGCATGGCGAGCGCGTCGCCGTTACGGACGAGCAGGGAGAGCAGCCCACCGGGCGCGAGCATCCTCGCCAGGCCCGCCACCAGCGGGTCGGGCTCCTCGACGTACATCAGCACGCCGTGGCACAGCACCACGTCGAAGCTGCCCGGCAGAAAGTGCACACCGGTGTCCCGCCCGTCGCCCTGCACCAGCCGGACCCGCTCGCGGATGCCCTCCGGCTGCGCGGCCAGCGCCTCGCGGGCGGCGGCGATCATCGTCGCGTCCTGCTCGACCCCCGTCACCTGGTGGCCGAGCCGGGCCAGCCGCAGCGCCTGCGTGCCCTGGCCCATCCCCACGTCGAGCACCCGCAGCCGCTGCCCGACCGGGAACCGCCCGGCTATCTGCTCGTCCAGCTGCCGGGCCACCAGCTCCTGGCGTACGACATCACGCAGCCTGCCCAGCTTGTTCAGCCAGGCGTCGGCCGCGCCCCCGGTGAACGGCTCTGCGCTCAGGGCCGCTCTCCGCGCTTGACCTGCGGCTTCGGCAGCCGGAGCCGACGCATCTGAAGGGAGCGCATCAGCGCGTAGGCGACCGCGCCGCGCGTGTTCTGGTCCGGGAAGCGCTCCTTGAGGCGCTTCTTGAGGCGGAAGCCGCTGAACGCCGCGTCCACCACGATCAGCACGATCACCACCAGCCACAGCAGCAGCGCGATCGACTGGATCGCCGGCACCCGCACCACGCTCAGCACGAGGATGACGACGGCCAGCGGCAGGAAGAACTCCGCCACGTTGAACCGGGAGTCCACCCAGTCGCGGGCGAACTTGCGGACCGGGCCCTTGTCCCGGGCGGGCAGATAGCGCTCGTCACCCGTGGCCAGCGCCTGGCGCTGCCGCTGCAGGGCCTGGCGCCGCTCCTCGCGCTGGCGCTTGGCGGCCTCCTTGCGGTTGGTGGGCGTGTTGGCCACGCTGCGCCGCTGGGACTGGGCCTCACTGCGCTTGGGCGTGGGCCTGCCCTTCTTGGCCTGCGGGTCACGGGGCTGCTTGGAGAGGGTCACCTGCGCCTTGTCGGCGGGGGCCTTCTCTTCCTTGGCACGGCTACGGAACACAAAACCCAAGGGTAAGGGCTTCACCGGCATGGACCCCAGCCCGACGGGGAACGATCCGGCAACACCGGACGTCTGTAGGGGGACAGAGGGGGCGTTCCGCCAGGGGTTCACCTACTCCTTGCGCCGGAGCGATACGGTCCGCAGTCGTTCTTGGGGATGAGCGCATCACTCCCCGAACGGTGCGGTAATGGAGTCAGGGCCCGTACTGTGGGTCCTGTCGCAGGATCTGTGAGCTGGAGTCCGTCAGAAGGGGGCGCGCGAAGCCCATGAGCGGTGTCATGAAGCGTATGGGGATGATCTTCCGCGCGAAGGCGAACAAGGCCCTTGACCGGGCCGAGGACCCGCGCGAGACCCTCGATTACTCGTACCAGAAGCAGCTGGAGCTGCTGCAGAAGGTCCGCCGCGGCGTCGCCGACGTGGCGACCAGCCGCAAGCGCCTGGAACTCCAGCTCAACCAGCTGCAGCAGCAGTCGACCAAGCTGGAGGACCAGGGCCGCAAGGCGCTCGCGCTCGGCCGCGAGGACCTGGCCCGCGAGGCGCTGTCCCGGCGCGCCGCCCTCCAGCAGCAGGTCACCGACCTCGAGACGCAGCACACGACCCTCCAGGGCGAGGAGGAGAAGCTCACCCTGGCGGCCCAGCGCCTGCAGGCCAAGGTGGACGCCTTCCGTACGAAGAAGGAGACCATCAAGGCCACCTACACCGCCGCCCAGGCCCAGACCCGCATCGGCGAGGCCTTCTCCGGCATCTCCGAGGAGATGGGCGACGTCGGCCTGGCCATCCAGCGCGCCGAGGACAAGACCGCCCAGCTCCAGGCCCGGGCCGGCGCCATCGACGAGCTGCTCGCCTCCGGCGCCCTGGACGACCCGACCGGCATGGCCAAGGACGACATCGCCGCCGAGCTGGACCGCATCTCCGGTGGTACGGATGTAGAGCTGGAACTGCAGCGCATGAAGGCCGAGCTGGCCGGGGGCTCCCCGCAGCAGGCCATCGAGGGCGGCACCGGGCAGGGGCAGTCCCAGCAGCAGCCGCAGGACACCCCGCGCTTCGACAAGCAGTAGTCCGGCGCCGGGACCCCGAGCCGAGGAGGCCGACGTGATCGTACGGATCATGGGGGAGGGCCAGGTACAGCTGGACGACTCCCACTTCGTCGAGCTGAACAAACTGGACGACGAGCTGCTGGCGGAGATGGAAAGCGGCGACGAGGCGGCGTTCCGCCGCACCTTCGCCGCGCTCCTGGACGCCGTCCGCCGCCTCGGCACGCCGCTTCCGGACGACGCGCTGGAACCCTCGGAGCTGATTCTCCCGTCCCCGGACGCGTCGCTGGCGGAGGTACGGGAGATGCTCGCCGACGACGGGTTGATTCCGGGGTAGCACCGTCGGGGTGCTCGCCGTTCCGGGGCACCGCACAGCACCCGTACTGTTCCACCCGTGAGCACTCTCGACCGCGCCCGCTGCAGCCTGAAAGCGCACCCCCTCGCGCTGGACGCGGCCATCGCCGCAGGCGTGCTGGTCTGCATGATCGCGGGGTCCTTCGTGACCCCCCGGGGCACCAACGGCGTCACCTGGGGCATCCGCACCCCGGACCCCCTCAGCCTCCTGCTCATGCTGCTCTCCGCGGCCACCCTCGTCTTCCGTCGGCGCGCGGCGAAGACGGTCCTCGCCGTCACCGGAACCCTCTCCGTGATCGAGAGCGTCACCGGCGACCCCCGCGCCCCCGTCGCGATGTCCGCCGTCATCGCCCTGTACACCGTCGCCGCGACCACCGACCGCACCACCACCTGGCGCGTCGGCCTGCTCACCATGACCGTGCTGACGGCCGCCGCCATGCTCGGCGGACCGCTGCCCTGGTACGCCCAGGAGAACATCGGCGTGCTGGCCTGGACCGGCATCGGTGCCACCGCCGGGGACGCCGTACGCAGCCGGCGCGCGGTCGTCCAGGCCATCCGGGAGCGCGCGGAGAGAGCCGAACGCACCCGGGAGGAGGAGGCCCGCCGCCGGGTCGCCGAGGAGCGGCTGCGCATCGCCCGCGATCTGCACGATGTCGTCGCCCATCACATCGCCCTGGTGAACGTGCAGGCAGGCGTGGCCGCACACGTCATGGACAAGCGGCCCGACCAGGCCAAGGAGGCCCTCGCCCACGTCCGCGAGGCCAGCCGCTCCGCCCTCGACGAACTGCGCGCCACCGTCGGCCTGCTCCGCCAGTCCGGCGACCCCGAGGCCCCGACCGAACCCGCTCCCGGCCTCAGCCGCCTCGAGGAGCTGGCCGACACCTTCCGCAACGCGGGCCTGCCGGTGGAGGTGGCCCGCGCCGACCAGGGCACCGAACTGCCCGCCGCCGTCGACCTGGCCGCCTACCGGATCGTCCAGGAGGCCCTGACCAACGTGCAAAAGCACGCCGGATCCGAGGCCAAGGCCGAGGTCAGCGTCGTACGGGTGGGGACGGACATCGAGGTCACCGTGCTGGACAACGGCGCGGGCGCGGACGGTCGGCCCGGGGCGGGCGGCGGGCACGGGCTGCTCGGCATGCGTGAGCGGGTCACCGCCCTCGGCGGCACCCTCACCACCGGACCCCGCTACGGCGGCGGCTTCCGCGTCCATGCGATCCTGCCCCTCAAGACCCGTACCGATTGACCCGTACCGATTGAGACCCGTACGACGGCCCCGGGGGAGCCCGTATGACGATCCGTGTCCTGCTCGCCGACGACCAGGCACTGCTGCGCAGCGCGTTCCGGGTGCTGGTCGACTCCGAGCCCGACATGGAGGTGGTCGGGGAGGCCCCCGACGGGGCCGAGGCGGTTCGGCTGGCGAAGCAGCAGGGCCCCGACGTCGTCCTCATGGACATCCGGATGCCGGGCACGGACGGGCTCGCCGCGACCCGGATGATCAGCGAAGACCCATCCCTCGCTCAGGTCCGCGTGGTCATCCTGACCACCTTCGAGGTGGACGACTACGTCGTCCAGGCGCTGCGCGCGGGCGCCTCCGGCTTTCTCGGCAAGGGCAGCGAGCCGGAGGAGCTGCTGAACGCCATCCGGGTCGCGGCGGGCGGCGAGGCCCTGCTGTCCCCCACCGCCACCAAGGGCCTGATCGCCCGCTTCCTCGCCCAGGGCGACGGCGACGACGGCCGTGACCCCGCCCGCTCCGAGCGGCTCGGCGCGCTCACCGGCCGGGAGCGGGAGGTGCTGGTCCAGGTCGCCGGCGGCCACTCCAACGACGAGATCGCCGAGCGCCTCCAGGTCAGCCCGTTGACGGTGAAGACGCACGTCAACCGGGCCATGGCCAAGCTGGGCGCGCGCGACAGGGCGCAGCTCGTGGTGATCGCGTACGAGTCGGGGCTGGTACGTCCGAGGACGGAGTGATCTCCACCCGCGCGTACTGCGGGTCTCCACCCCGGCGTACTGCGGGCGGAGTAGGACCCGGATAAGGAAATGGACCCAGGGCCTACGGATCGGCCCCCGAGGACGCGGCGGAGGCCCGCCGCCGGACCGAGGAGAAGGAGGCGAGGAGCCGCCTCCGGCGCGCCTACGTCCCCGTCCTGCGCTTCGCCACGCGCCGCCGCCTGACCAGCGTGCTGATCGCGATCGTGGTCCTGGCGGGCACGTTCGGCATGGGCGGCCTGCTGAAGACGAACTTCTTCGACCAGGGCGAGCAGGAGGTCGTCACGGTCAAGCAGGAGCTGAAGCCCGGCACCGGCCTCGCCGAGACGGACAGGCAGGCCAAGCGGGTCGAGAAGCTGCTCGCCTCCACCGAGGGCGGCGACGGGCGCGATCGGCCTGCTGGTCGCCACCGGCACCCCGATGGGCGTCCCGGCGATGATCGGCATGCTGATGCTGATCGGCATCGTGGTGACCAACGCGATCGTGCTGATCGACCTGATCAACCAGTACCGCAGGCAGGGCTACGGCGTCGTGGAAGCCGTCGTCGAGGGCGGCTTCATCGCCCAGCCGCTGGCCGTGGTGGTGATCGGCGGCCTGATCACGTCCACGCTGCTCACGCTGCTCCTGGTCCCGACGCTGTACGCGATGCTCGAACTCCGCAAGGAGCGCCGGGCGAAGAAGCGCGCGGCGAAGAGGGAGGCCAAGCAGGAGAAGGTCCTGGAGTCGGCCGGCGTCTAGCGCCCCCGCGAACACCGAGGCTCGGCCCGCTTCCCGCGGGCCGAGCCTCGGTGTTCGTGCTGCCGAAGCCCTACGGCAGGGCGAGCATCCGCTCCAGCGCCAGCTTGGCGAACGCCTCCGTCTCCTTGTCGACCTCGATCCGGTTGACCAGGTTGCCCTCGGCGAGGGACTCCAGGGCCCAGACCAGGTGGGGCAGGTCGATGCGGTTCATGGTCGAGCAGAAGCAGACCGTCTTGTCGAGGAAGACGATCTCCTTGCCCTCGGGCGCGAAACGGTTCGCCAGCCGGCGGACCAGGTTCAGCTCGGTGCCGATGGCCCACTTGGAGCCGGCCGGGGCGGCCTCCAGGGCCTTGATGATGTACTCGGTGGAGCCGACGTAGTCCGCCGCCGCCACGACCTCGTGCTTGCACTCCGGGTGCACCAGCACGTTCACACCGGGGATGCGCTCGCGCACGTCGTTGACCGAGTCCAGGCTGAAGCGGCCGTGGACCGAGCAGTGGCCGCGCCACAGGATCATCTTCGCGGCCCGCAGCTCGTCGGCCGTGAGACCGCCGTTCGGCTTGTGCGGGTTGTAGACCACGCAGTCGTCCAGGGACATGCCCATGTCCCGCACCGCGGTGTTGCGGCCGAGGTGCTGGTCCGGCAGGAAGAGGACCTTCTCCCCCTGCTCGAAAGCCCAGTCGAGGGCGCGCTTGGCGTTGGACGAGGTGCAGATGGTGCCGCCGTGCTTGCCGGTGAACGCCTTGATGTCGGCCGAGGAGTTCATGTACGAGACGGGGACCACCTGCTCGGCGATCCCGGCCTCCGTCAGGACGTCCCAGCACTCCGCGACCTGCTCGGCCGTCGCCATGTCGGCCATCGAGCAGCCGGCGGCGAGGTCGGGCAGGACGACCTTCTGCTCGTCGGAGGTGAGGATGTCCGCGGACTCGGCCATGAAGTGCACACCGCAGAAGACGATGTACTCGGCCTCCGGCCGCGCGGCCGCGTCCCGGGCCAGCTTGAAGGAGTCACCCGTGACGTCGGCGAACTGGATGACCTCGTCGCGCTGGTAGTGGTGACCGAGCACGAAGACCTTGTCGCCGAGCTTCTCCTTGGCCGCGCGGGCGCGCTCGACCAGGTCGGGGTCGGACGGCGAGGGCAGGTCACCGGGACACTCGACGCCCCGCTCGCTCTTCGGGTCGGCCTCGCGGCCGAGCAGCAGCAGGGCGAGCGGAGTCGGCTGTACGTCGAGCTCCTGGGTCTGGGCGGTGGTCACGACACGCACCCTTTCTACTTTTCGTCTAACTGACGCTATCTATCATAACTGGTTCACGTCACTTTGACGATGGCCATAACGTCGATGTGACGTGAATCCCGCCCGGCTCCCTCTACAGGCCGCTGTCCGCCTTCCCGGCCATGTGCGAGCATGAAGAACGAAGCAAAACGCGACAACGTGACTGCCCGGCCCGGAATGAATCCGCGGAAGCGCCGGTTGCACTCGTCGGCAAGCAGTCTCCGTACAACCCGGGAGAGATGTAGATGTCCGTATCGGACGAGACCAGCACCGTCACCGACGGCATCATCCTGACCGACGCCGCCGCGGCCAAGGTCAAGGCCCTGCTCGACCAGGAAGGCCGCGACGACCTCGCGCTGCGTGTCGCCGTCCAGCCCGGCGGCTGCTCCGGCCTGCGCTACCAGCTCTTCTTCGACGAGCGCTCGCTCGACGGTGACGTGGAGAAGGACTTCGGCGGGGTCAAGGTCGTCACGGACCGCATGAGCGCTCCGTACCTGGGCGGCGCCACCGTTGACTTCGTGGACACGATCGAGAAGCAGGGCTTCACGATCGACAACCCGAACGCGACCGGCTCCTGCGCCTGCGGCGACTCCTTCAGCTGAGCCGAGGGCTACGGCCTGACGGTTTGAGAAAGGCGGCCCCCGCACCGGGGGCCGCCTTTTCGTCCCGCGCGGGCCGCGGCGCGCCCGTCACCGCCCTCCCCGCAGAGCGGCCTGGGGAATCCGCCGGCCATCCGCGCCGACCACGCTCCGCCCGCCGAGCGGCGCAGCCAGCCGTACCGTCTTCACGTACTCCTTGGCGATCAGCACGCACACCTTGTCCGGCCAGGGGTGCTCGGTGACGGTCACGGTCACCCGCTCGCCGCTCTCCTTCGCCGCCACCGAGTAATCCGCGCACACCCCGCCGTAGAAGCTCACGGTCAGCTCCCGGTCCTCGGCCGTGTAGCCGGTGACCTTCACGGTGTGCGGCTTCGGAGCCGTGCTCGGCCCGCCGGGGGCAGCCGTCTTCGCCGACGCCACGTACCGCGGATCGACCGCCGGATACGAAACCGTCGACGCGCCCTCGCCGGCCGGCTCCCGCACCTCGAACAGCCAGGACGGCACCAGCGTCTGCCGCCCGGCCACGGACCGCGAGGCCAGCCCGAACACCGCCTTCCCCACGGTGACCGTGTCCCGCTCCGGCGCCCCCGTGGACGCCCCGCAGGGCTGCTCCAGCCGGTCCTTCAGCGGCATCGGAGTGGCACAGCCGCCGATGCCCATCCGGTGGTCGCCCTTCGGCGCCGCGTTCATCAGCTTCAGCGTCTTCGCGGCGCTCAGCACGGGATACGTGTCGCTCTTCACCGGAGCCCCGAGCAGCCCGTGGCCGCCGACCAGCTCGCCCTGCCGGTCCACGGTCAGGCCGGTCGTCCAGCCGTACGTCGGCAGCCCGCCGACCACCGGCTCGGCGTTGACCACCCGCTGGGCGCCCATGACCTGGCTGGCGTCGATCTTCGCGTCGTCCAGCCCCGCCGCCTTCAGCACCGGAGTGGCGGCCTCGGTCGCCTTCGCCACGCTCACCGGAGCCCCGGCGGGAGCCATCGGGTCATGCGCGCACAGGACACCCTTCCCACAGTCGTCGGTGCCGGGCGCGTACCGGCTGTAGGTCCAGCTGCCCGGCGCGTCCCGGTTCACCTGGAGGCTGGGGCCGGAGCCGTCCTTGCCGCCGACCCGCCAGATCGCTCCCTCGGCCACCGGCGTGCCGTCGACGCCCAGCGCCTTGGCCAGCCGGGCCACCGCGTCCTTGCCGACCTCGCCCTTCGGTACGTACACCGGCGCGGAGCCGGGGCCGGCCGGAAGGTCACCGTGGGCGACGTACGTCGCGCCGTACGGGTCCGGCTCGCCCGGAGCGTCCAGCGCGAGCGGCGGGGGAGTGGCGCCGCCGCCGTCCGCTCCGGCCCCGGTCGTACGACCGCTCGCCGTGAGATAGGCGCCACCGCCGCCGACCAGCAGCACAGCGGCGGCGACGGAGACCACGGCGAGCCGCGACCGGCGCCGCCCGCCCGGCCCGCCCTCCGTGCCGTCGGCGCCCTCCGTGCCATCTGGGCCAGGTGTCGGCGTGCTCGCCGACTCGGACTTCCCGGAGTCCCCGGGACCCGGCTCCGGGCTCGCCGCGCTCCCGGCCCCTCCCGCGCTCTCGGTGTGCTCGGAGCCCTCGGGGTGCTCGCGGTCCTCGGGTCGCTCGGTGTTCACCGCATCGCTCCTCGCTGGTCGTATCCCGCATCCCCTGCGTGGGGGACGGCGATGGGACGCGGGAGGGGAGCGTGCGGTTCCCTGCGCTACGCGCCCGCGCGTCAGTCGCCGTAGTCCGACATCGCGTCCAGCAGCCGCGCGGACCTCGCCGGCACGGTCACCCCGTGGATCAGGGACAGCGGCACCGGCTGCCGGGACTCGGCGCGCTCGGGAACCGTCCAGTGCGGAGCCATCCGGGCGCAGTCGCCGCGCAGCACGGCGAGATCGCCCTCGAGGTCACTCCCGAGGCCGGCGGGGACGGTGGGGCGAGACTTGAGGTTCGTCATGACCGCACCGTAGGCCTGCTCCGGGCGCGAAGAAAGATCTACTATCGGGTAGTTTCGCCAGCTACAGCGCACGTGCCGAGCGGGGTAGCGTGAACTGTCAATCCACCCTTCCGCAGGAGATTCCCCGTCGTGCGCATCGCAGTCACCGGCTCCATCGCAACCGACCACCTCATGACCTTCCCCGGCCGTTTCGCCGACCAGTTCGTGGCGGATCAGCTGCACACGGTTTCGCTCTCCTTCCTCGTCGACAACCTGGACGTGCGCCGTGGCGGCGTCGCCGCGAACATCGCCTTCGGCATGGGCCAGCTCGGCACCGGGCCGATCCTGGTCGGTGCCGCGGGCTTCGACTTCGACGAGTACCGGGCCTGGCTCGACCGGCACGGCGTGGACACCGACTCGGTCCGGATCTCCGAGACCCTGCACACCGCCCGCTTCGTGTGCACCACCGACGCCGACCACAACCAGATCGGCTCCTTCTACACCGGCGCGATGAGCGAGGCCCGCCTCATCGAGCTGAAGACCGTCGCCGACCGCGTGGGCGGCCTCGACCTGGTCGTCATCGGCGCCGACGACCCGGAGGCGATGCTCCGCCACACGGAGGAGTGCCGCTCCCGCTCGATTCCCTTCGCCGCCGACTTCTCCCAGCAGATCGCCCGGATGGACGGCGACGAGATCCGGGTGCTGTTGGAGGGGGCGACGTACCTGTTCTCCAACGAGTACGAGAAGGGGCTCATCGAGTCCAAGACCGGCTGGAGCGACGCCGAGATCCTGGGCCGGGTCGGCCACCGGGTCACCACCTTGGGTTCGCGGGGTGTCCGGATCGAGCGTGCCGGCGAGGACCCGATCGAGGTGGGATGCCCGGAGGAGGAGCGCAAGGCCGACCCGACGGGTGTCGGCGACGCCTTCCGTGCCGGGTTCCTTTCGGGTCTGGCCTGGGGTGTTTCGCTCGAGCGTGCCGCCCAGGTGGGCTGCATGCTGGCGACGCTCGTCATCGAGACCGTGGGTACGCAGGAGTACCAGCTGCGGCGGGCGCACTTCATGGAGCGGTTCGTGAAGGCGTACGGGGATGAAGCGGGGCAGGAGGTCCGCTCCCACCTGAGCTGACGCCGGGGCCGGCTGTTCGTCTGCCACGAGGGGCCCGCCGTCGACCGCGGGCCCGTCGTGGCCGCCCCTCAGGACACCCGGCGTACCACGTACGCCGTACCTCCCTCCGCCGGTTCCTCCCCGACGTACTCCTGCCCCCGCATCTCGCACCACGCCGGGATGTCCAGGCGGGCCGCCTCGTCGTCGGACAGGACGCGGACCGTGCCGCCGACCGGTACCCGGCCGAACACCTTGGCCAGCTCGATGACCGGGATCGGGCAGCGCTTGCCCAGGGAGTCGACGACGAGTGCCTCCGGGCCCGCCACGGTCGCCGGAGCCGCGGGTGCGCCCAGCTTCTCCCGGACCCCCGCCACCACCCCCGGCAGCACGGCCAGGAACCGCTCCACGTCCTCCTCGGCCGCCCCCGGCGGCAGGGACACCCGTACGTTCCCCTCGCTCAGCACGCCCATCGCCCTCAGCACATGGCTGGGTGTCAGGGTGCTGCTCGTGCAGGAGGAACCGGAGGAGACCGAGAAGCCCTCCCGGTCCAGCTCGTGCAGCAGCGCCTCGCCGTCGACGTAGAGACAGGAGAAGGTGACGATCCCGGGCAGCCGCCGCTCGGGGTCGCCGACGACCTCCACGTCCGGCACCAGCCGCGGCACCCGCGCCCGGATCCGCTCCGTCAGCTCCCGCAGCCGTACCGCCTCCTGGGCCGCCTCGGTCCGCACCGCCCGCAGGGAGGCCGCCGCGGCCACGATCGCCGGGATGTTCTCGAACCCGGGCGCCCGCCCCGACTCCCGCTCGTCGACGGGGCCTTGGGGGGCGAACCGCACCCCCTTGCGCACGGCGAGCAGCCCGACCCCGGACGGCCCGCCCCACTTGTGCGCGCTGGCCGTCAGCAGCGACCAGTCGCCCTCGACGGGCCCCCACCCCAGCGACTGCGCCGCGTCCACCAGCAGCGGCACCCCGGCGGCCCGGCACACCTCGGCCACCTCGGCGACCGGCTGCACGGTGCCCACCTCATGGTTGGCCGACTGCAGACACGCCAGCGCGGTGTCCGGGCGAAGAGCGGCCCCGTACGCCGAGGGATCCACGGCGCCGGCCCGGTTCACCGGAACCCGCGTCACCGTCCCCGCGCCCGACTCGAACACCTCCGCCGCATGGAGCACAGAGGAGTGTTCGACGGATGACACGATCAGGTGACTTCCCACCCGGTGACGCCCGGCCAACGCCCCCGCGATCCCGATGTGCAGGGCCCGGGTCCCCGACGACGTGAACACCACCTCGTCCGCCCGGCAGCCCACGGCCTCAGCAGCCGCCTCCCGCGCCGCATCCAGCAACATCCGGGCCTTGCGTCCCTCCCGGTACAGCCGTGCAGGATCGGCCCACCCCTCATCCAAAGAGGCCAACAGCGCCTGACGGGCCACGGGATGGAGGGGAGCGGCGGAAGCAGCATCAAAGTAGGCCATACGGCAACGCTAAACCGCCGGTCAGGGCAGCGCCCCAAAGGGGCGCGGGGAACGGCGCGACCAGCCACAAGGAGGCCGCAGCCGCCAATTCAGCGAACCTCCCGAGTTAGTAGGCACCCCTCCCCGCGAACCCCCGGAGGGCGTCGGCTAGGGTTTGGTCCGCATAAACATCCAAACCCCTGCCCGACGCAGGGCGGCGACCGACCAGCGAGAAGAAGGCCGCAGCCGAACCGCGCGGGCGAGACTCTCGGGAAGGCGCTACGTGAGTCCCAACGGCTCCGACCGCTCGCCGCGGCGCCCGATGCGGCGGAAGCTGCTGCAGGCACTGACCGCGGGCCTGGTCCTGGCGACCGCAACCGGTTGCACATACAAGGACTTCCCCCGCCTTGGTATGCCCACCCCGACCACGGAAGAGGCTCCGCGGATCCTCTCCCTGTGGCAGGGCTCCTGGGCTGCCGCGCTGGCCACCGGCGTGCTGGTGTGGGGCCTGATCCTGTGGAGCGCCATGTTCCACCGGCGCAGCCGCACCAAGGTCGAGGTACCTCCGCAGACCCGGTACAACATGCCCATCGAGGCCCTGTACACGGTGGTCCCGATCATCATCATCTCGGTGCTCTTCTACTTCACGGCCCGGGACGAGTCGAAGCTCCTCGACACCTCCAAGAAGCCGGACGTCACCATCAACGTGGTCGGCTACCAGTGGAGCTGGGGCTTCAACTACGTCGAGAGCGTCCCCGGTGTCCCCGGCGACGCCAAGACCGACAAGAACCTGGACGCCATTCCGGACCGGTTCAAGAAGGACTTCCCGGCAGGCGCCGGCGGTGTCTACGACGCGGGTACGCCCGCCACGCGGAACCCGCAGACGGGCAACCCCGGTCCGACGCTCTGGCTCCCCAAGGGCAAGACGGTCCGCTTCGTCCTCACGTCCCGTGACGTCATCCACTCCTTCTGGGTGGTGCCGTTCCTCATGAAGATGGACGTGATCCCGGGCCACACCAACGCCTTCCAGGTGACCCCCAACCACGAGGGCACCTTCCTCGGCAAGTGCGCCGAGCTGTGCGGCGTCGACCACTCCCGGATGCTGTTCAACGTGAAGGTCGTCTCCCCGGCGGCGTACCAGAAGCACCTCCAGGACCTCGCCAAGAAGGGGCAGACCGGTTACATTCCCGCCGGCATCGCGCAGACGAGCCACGAGAAGAACCGGGAGACGAACAACCTGTGAGCATCCTCAACGAACCCCAGGGTGCCGCGGCAGCTGAGGACTCGTACGAGAACGAGCTGCCGGTCAGGCGCAAGCAGCCCGGCAATGTCGTGGTGAAGTGGCTGACGACCACCGACCACAAGACGATCGGGACGATGTACCTGGTTACGTCGTTCGCGTTCTTCCTGATCGGTGGCGTGATGGCGCTGCTCATGCGCGCCGAGCTGGCCCGTCCGGGCCTGCAGATCATGTCGAACGAGCAGTTCAACCAGGCGTTCACGATGCACGGCACGATCATGCTGCTGATGTTCGCGACGCCGCTGTTCGCCGGTTTCGCCAACTGGATCATGCCGCTGCAGATCGGCGCGCCGGACGTGGCGTTCCCGCGGCTGAACATGTTCGCCTACTGGCTCTACCTGTTCGGCTCGACCATCGCGGTGGGCGGCTTCCTCACCCCGGAGGGCGCGGCCGACTTCGGCTGGTTCGCCTACTCCCCGCTGTCGGACGCGGTCCGCAGCCCGGGCATCGGCGCCGACATGTGGATCATGGGTCTGGCCTTCTCCGGCTTCGGCACCATCCTCGGCTCGGTCAACTTCATCACCACGATCATCTGCATGCGTGCCCCGGGCATGACCATGTTCCGCATGCCGATCTTCGTGTGGAACGTGCTGCTGACCGGTGTCCTGGTCCTGCTGGCCTTCCCGGTCCTCGCGGCCGCGCTGTTCGCCCTGGAGGCGGACCGCAAGTTCGGTGCCCATGTCTTCGACGCGGCCAACGGCGGAGCCCTGCTCTGGCAACACCTCTTCTGGTTCTTCGGCCATCCAGAGGTGTACATCATCGCCCTGCCGTTCTTCGGCATCATCTCCGAGGTCATCCCGGTCTTCTCCCGCAAGCCGATGTTCGGCTACATGGGTCTGATCGCGGCCACCATCGCGATCGCCGGTCTGTCCGTGACGGTGTGGGCCCACCACATGTACGTCACCGGCGGTGTGCTGCTGCCGTTCTTCTCCTTCATGACGTTCCTGATCGCCGTACCGACCGGTGTGAAGTTCTTCAACTGGATCGGCACGATGTGGAAGGGCTCCCTGTCCTTCGAGACCCCGATGCTCTGGGCGACCGGCTTCCTGATCACCTTCACGTTCGGTGGTCTGACCGGTGTCATCCTGGCCTCGCCGCCCATGGACTTCCACGTCTCCGACTCGTACTTCGTGGTGGCCCACTTCCACTACGTGGTCTTCGGTACGGTCGTCTTCGCCATGTTCTCCGGCTTCCACTTCTGGTGGCCGAAGATGACCGGCAAGATGCTGGACGAGCGCCTCGGCAAGATCACCTTCTGGACGCTGTTCATCGGCTTCCACGGCACCTTCCTGGTCCAGCACTGGCTGGGTGCCGAGGGCATGCCGCGCCGGTACGCCGACTACCTGGCGGCCGACGGCTTCACCGCCCTGAACACGGTCTCGACGATCAGCTCCTTCCTGCTCGGCCTGTCGATCCTGCCGTTCCTCTACAACGTCTGGAAGACGGCCAAGTACGGCAAGCCGGTCGGCGTGGACGACCCGTGGGGCTACGGCCGCTCGCTGGAGTGGGCGACCTCCTGCCCGCCGCCGCGGCACAACTTCCTCACCCTGCCGCGGATTCGCAGCGAATCCCCGGCGTTCGACCTGCATCACCCTGAGATCGCCGCGCTCGAACAGCTCGCGCACAGCGGTCACGGCACCGCCATCGCGGGCAGCAAGGAGGCCGGCAAGTGAAGATCCAGGGTCGGATGTTCATCTGGCTGAGCGTCTTCATCCTGATCATGGCCATCGTGTATGGCGTGTGGTCGAAGGAGCCGGCCGGTACCACCGCACTGTTCCTGGCCTTCGGCCTGAGCGTCATGATCGGCTTCTACCTGGGCTTCACCGCCCGGCGGGTCGACGCGGGCGCCCAGGACGACAAGGAGGCGGATGTCGCGGACGACGCGGGCGAGCTGGGCTTCTTCAGCCCGCACAGCTGGCAGCCGCTCATGCTGGGCTTCGGCGGTGCGATCGCCTTCCTCAGCATCGCGGTCGGCTGGTGGCTGATCTACTTCTCGGCCCCGTTCATCGTGGTCGGTCTGTTCGGCTGGGTGTTCGAGTACTACCACGGTGAGAACCGCACCCAGTAGCACACGAAAGCACGCACCGGAAGCCCGGACACTCCATCAGGAGGGTCCGGGCTTCCGGCCGTTCAGGTGATCACTTCGCCGGGTCACCCGTCCGCTGTCGCCCTCTTGCCGCAGTGTCGCTCACTCGTACGGATTACCTGCCGCGCCAGTGGGGTCGGTGCCTCATAGCGTGATCGTATGAACCACACTCCGCGGACCCGCACCGTCGTCGGCTGCGCGCTGCTGGTGACCGCCCTCGGCGCGGGCGTCAGCGCCTGCGGTTCGGACGGCAACCCCCTGTCGGCCAAGCCGTACGACGCGGCGGACGTGATCTCCTTCAACGGCCCGACCGAGGCAGGCAAGCGCGCCGACCCGGACAAGCCCCTGGAGATCACCGCCACGAGCGATGACGACCGCATCACGGACGTCACCGCCCAGGACTCCACAGGGCGCTATGTGGCGGGCGAACTCGCCGCCGACGGCAGTCGCTGGCACAGCACCTCCGCGCTGGCCGCCAACGCCCACTACACGGTCACGGTGAGCACCGAGGACGAGGACGGCGCGCCCGGCCGCAAGGTCCTCGCGTTCGACACCAGCAGGCCCACGAACAAGAAGCGGCTGAACGTCACCTTCGGGCCGGACGCGGGCGAGTACGGCGTCGGGCAGCCCATCACCGCCCAACTCGACCAGCCGGTCAAGGACAAGACGCAGCGTGCCGTCGTCGAGCGCGCCCTCAGGGTGGAATCCACGCCGGCCGTGCAGGGCTCCTGGTACTGGGTGGGGGACAAGGAACTCCACTACCGGCCCAAGGAGTACTGGCCCATCCACGCCACCATCACGGTGCACAGCAACCTGGAGGGCATCAAGATCAGCGACCGGCTGTGGGGCGGCACGTCCAAGCCGCTGAAGATCACCACGGGGGACCGGATCGAGGCCCTCACGGACGCCGCGGCGCACCGGCTGACCCTGTACAAGGACGGCCAGGTGATCAACCAGTTCCCCGTCACCACCGGCAAGCCCGGCTGGGAGACCCGCAACGGGGTCAAGGTCGTACTGGAGAAGCAGTACTTCGTACGCATGCGCAGCGCCACGCTCGGCATCGCCGCGGGCAACTCCGACTCCTACGACCTGCCGGTCTACTGGGACACCCGGGTGACCTGGTCCGGCGAGTACGTCCACGCCGCGCCCTGGTCGGTGGACTCACAGGGCTATGCGAACGTCAGCCACGGCTGCACCGGTATGAGCACCGGCAACGCCCAGTGGTTCTTCAACCACATCCACGAAGGCGACATCGTCAGGGTCGTCAACTCCAACGGCCCGCAGATGGAACCCTTCGGCAACGGCTTCGGCGACTGGAACGTCGACTGGAAGAAGTGGAGCAAGGGCAGCGCCTTGACGAACAACAAGCCGGACGGCCCAACGGAGGCGGACACGGTGAGGCTTCAGCCGACGGCGCTGTAAGTGTCCCGGAGGGGCGCAGGGCCGTACTCGCGCACGAACCATGCGCCCTGGGGCTCTCAGGCGCCCACCAGCCCCTTCCGGCGGAGCAGCGAAGCAAGCGCGGAGGCGAACTCGACGGGATCCACCGGCAGGGTGACCGCGGCGTCGGCGCGGCTCCAGGTCGCCAGCCACGCATCCTGAGGCCGCCCCATCAGCAGCAGCACCGGCGGACAGTTGAACACCTCGTCCTTGATCTGCCGGCACACCCCCATGCCCCCCATCGGCACGGCCTCACCGTCGAGCACGCACACATCGATGCCGCCCTTGTCCAGCTCCCGCCGGACGGCGTCGGGCGTCGCGCACTCCACGAACTCGACGAAGGGGACATCGGGAGCCGGCCTGCGGCCGGAGGCCAGCCGTACTTGCTCGCGGGTGTTGGAGTCGTCGCTGTAGACCAGCACCGTGGCGGTCGGCTGCATGGTTCCTCCGGGACGTCAGCGTCGTACGGACGGGAAGGACAGGGCCGTTCGGGGCGGATGTTACTCCCGTAGAAGTCCCCATGAACACCATGTCAACACCGGTTCGGCGGGCGGCAACACTCCGAACGGCACCCCCCGGAGTGAGGGCGGGATAAGCGACCGACATAATGTCGGTCGTGGCGACAGCAACGACAGTAGAAACCGGGCACGCGCACCCGTCGGTCAACCGGCCGAACCTCACCAGCGTCGGAACCATCATCTGGCTGAGTTCCGAGCTGATGTTCTTCGCGGCCCTCTTCGCGATGTACTTCACCCTGCGATCGGTGACGGGTCCGGCGCACTGGAAGCACATGGCCGAGGCGCTCAATGTGCCCTTCTCGGCGACGAACACCACGATCCTGGTGCTCTCCTCGCTCACCTGCCAGCTCGGTGTGTTCGCGGCCGAGCGCGGTGACGTGAAGAAGCTCCGTGGCTGGTTCATCCTCACCTTCATCATGGGTGCGATCTTCATCGGCGGTCAGATCTACGAGTACACGGAGCTGGTGAAGAAGGACGGCATCTCGCTGTCCTCCGACCCGTACGGCTCGGTGTTCTACCTGACCACCGGCTTCCACGGCCTGCACGTGACGGGCGGTCTGATCGCCTTCCTGCTGGTCCTCGGCCGCACCTACATGGCCAAGAGGTTCACCCACGAGCAGGCGACCGCCGCCATCGTCGTGTCCTACTACTGGCACTTCGTCGATGTGGTCTGGATCGGCCTTTTCGCCACGATCTACCTGATCAAGTAGCCGGGACCGGCTCCCGCACATCCAGAAGCACCGACGCAGAAGATCCTGACACCGGGGTAATCCGTGAAAAAGCTCTCCGCACGACGACGCCATCCGCTGGCGGCGGTCGTCGTCCTACTCCTCGCGCTGGCGGCCACTGGGGGGCTGTACGCCGCGTTCGCACCCGCGAGCAAGGCGCAGGCCGATGAAACCTCCCAGTCCCTGACCATCAAGGAGGGCAAGAAGCTCTACGAGGTCGGCTGCGCCAGCTGCCACGGCACCGGTGGCCAGGGCTCCTCCGACGGGCCGAGCCTGGTCGGCGTGGGCGCATCGGCCGTGGACTTCCAGGTCGGCACCGGCCGTATGCCCGCTGCCACCTCGCAGGGCGCCCAGGTCCCGCGCAAGAAGGTCGTCTACGACCAGACGCAGATCGACCAGCTCGCGGCGTACATCGCCTCGCTGGGCGCCGGCCCGAGCGTGCCCACCAAGGAGCAGTACGGTCCGGACGGTGCGGACATCGCCAAGGGTGGCGAGCTCTTCCGCACCAACTGCGCGCAGTGCCACAACTTCACCGGCAAGGGCGGCGCCCTGACCATGGGCAAGTACGCGCCGAGCCTGGAGGGTGTCGCTCCGAAGCACATCTACGAGGCCATGCAGACGGGCCCGCAGAACATGCCGTCCTTCCCCGACACCACGATGTCGGAGAAGAACAAGAAGGACATCATCGCGTACCTGAACGCGGTCAACGGCGACAAGACGGAGAACCCGGGCGGTCTGGAGCTGGGCGGCCTCGGGCCGGTCAGTGAGGGTCTGTTCGCCTGGATCTTCGGCCTCGGCGCGCTGATCGTGGTCGCCGTCTGGGTCGCCGCTCGGACCGCAAAGGCCAAGAAGTCATGAGTAGCCAAGACATTCCAGAAGAGAACCTGCCCGCTGAGCAGGACCACGCGCACGGCGCATTGACGGTCGCGGACGAGGAGAACCCGTTCGCCGACCCGGGGCTGCCGCCTCACGAGCACCGGATCCAGGACATCGACGAGCGGGCCGCCAGGCGGTCCGAGCGCATGGTGGCCCTGCTGTTCACGGTGTCGATGCTGGCCACCGTCGGCTTCATCGCCTCGTACTTCGCGATCCCGCACGACAAGGCGATCTTCGTCTTCCCGATCGGGCACATCAACGCGCTGAACTTCGCGCTGGGGCTGACCCTCGGCGCGGCGCTGTTCTGCATCGGCGCGGGCGCGGTCCACTGGGCCCGCACCCTGATGTCCGACGTGGAGGTCGCCGACGACCGTCACCCGATCGAGGCCTCGCCCGAGGTCCGCGCGAAGGTCCACGCGGACTTCCGCCAGGGTGCCAAGGAGTCGGCGATCGGCCGCCGCAAGCTGGTTCGCAACACGATGTTCGGCGCGCTGGCCTTGGTGCCGCTCTCCGGCGTCATGCTGCTCGGCGGCCTGGGCCCGAAGCCCGGGACCATGCTCCGGCACACCCTGTGGGCCAAGGGCAAGCGCCTGGTCAACATGAACACCAACCAGCCGCTGCGCCCCGAGGACGTCGCCGTCGGCTCCCTCACCTTCGCCAAGCCCGACGGCCTGGAGGAGACCGATGAGGAGTTCCAGAACGAGATCGCCAAGGCGGCTCTGATGATCGTCCGGCTCCAGCCGGGCAACATCAAGGACAAGCGCGAGCTCGACTGGTCGCACGAAGGCATCGTCGCCTTCTCCAAGATCTGCACCCACGTCGGCTGCCCGATCTCGCTGTACGAGCAGCAGACGCACCACGTGCTGTGCCCGTGCCACCAGTCCACCTTCGACCTCTCCGACGGTGCCCGAGTGATCTTCGGCCCCGCCGGCCACGCCCTGCCGCAGCTGCGCATCGGTGTGGACAGCGAGGGTTACCTCCAGGCGCTCGGCGACTTCGAGGAGCCCGTCGGTCCTGCATTCTGGGAGCGCGGATGAGTACTGCAGCGAACGAGACGCCCCGCTCTCGCGGGAAGGCACCGGCCGGCGAGCGGATCGCCGACTGGGCCGACGGCCGGCTCGGGATCTACTCCCTGGCCAAGTCCAACATGCGCAAGATCTTCCCCGACCACTGGTCGTTCATGTTGGGCGAAGTGTGCATGTACAGCTTCATCATCATCATCCTGACGGGTGTGTATCTGACGCTGTTCTTCCACCCGTCGATGAACGAGGTGGAGTACCACGGCAGCTATGTCCCGCTGCAGGGACAGCTGATGTCCGAGGCGTTCAACTCGACCCTGCACATCTCCTTCGACGTGCGCGGTGGCCTGCTGGTCCGGCAGATCCACCACTGGGCCGCGCTGATCTTCCTCGCCGGCATGTTCGTGCACATGATGCGCGTGTTCTTCACCGGCGCGTTCCGCAAGCCGCGTGAGATCAACTGGCTGTTCGGCTTCCTGCTGTTCGTCCTCGGCATGTTCACCGGCTTCACCGGTTACTCGCTCCCGGACGACCTGCTCTCCGGCACGGGTGTCCGCTTCACCGAGGGCGCGATCCTGTCGATGCCGATCGTCGGCACGTACATCTCGATGTTCCTCTTCGGCGGCGAGTTCCCCGGCCACGACTTCGTCGCCCGGTTCTACTCGATCCACATCCTGCTGCTGCCGGGCATCATGCTCGGCCTGATGGTGGCGCACCTGATCCTGGTCTTCTACCACAAGCACACGCAGTTCGCGGGTCCCGGAAAGACCGAGAAGAACGTCGTCGGCATGCCGCTGCTGCCGGTCTACATGGCCAAGGCCGGAGGCTTCTTCTTCCTGGTCTTCGGCGTCATCGCGGCCATCGCGGCGGTCGCCCAGATCAACCCGATCTGGGCCATGGGCCCCTACCGTCCGGACCAGGTGTCCACCGGCGCCCAGCCCGACTGGTACATGGGCTTCGCCGAGGGTCTGGTCCGCTACATGCCGGGCTGGGAGATCAACCTGTGGGGCCACACGCTCGTCCTGGGCGTGTTCATCCCGCTGGTGCTCTTCGGTCTCGTCCTGGCGGCGATCGCGGTCTACCCGTTCATCGAGTCCTGGGTCACCGGCGACAAGAGCGAGCACCACATCCTGGACCGCCCGCGCAACGCCCCGACCCGTACCGCGTTCGGTGTCGCCTGGGTGACGGTCTACATGATCGGCCTGGTCGGCGGTGGCAACGACCTGTGGGCCACCCACTTCCACCTGTCGATCAACGCCGTCACCTGGTTCGTCCGGATCGGCTTCTTCGTCGGACCGGTCGTCGCGTTCATCGTCACCAAGCGGATCTGCCTCGGCCTGCAGCGCCGCGACCGCGACAAGGTGCTGCACGGCCGCGAGACCGGCATCATCAAGCGCCTGCCGCACGGTGAGTTCATCGAGGTGCACGAGCCGCTCAGCCAGGAGCAGCTGCACACCCTCACGGCTCACCACCAGTACGAGCCGGCCGAGATCGGCCCGCTGGTCGACGAGAACGGTGTCGAGCGCAAGGTCCCGGCCACGGAGAAGCTCCGGGTGAAGCTGAACAACGCCTACTACGGCGAGGACAACCAGATCCCGAAGCCGACCGTCGAGGAGTACAAGGAGATCACGAGCGGCCACGGCCACCACTGATCCCGCGTCGCCACGCCACGACGAAGGGCCCCGTCCGGGTTACGGACGGGGCCCTTCGCCGTGCCCCGGCCTCGATAGGGTGGACCTGTTCGAGATTCGTATCCCGTACTGCGGGACATCGACACAGGAGCGGCATATGAGCGCTGTGACCCCCGCTGGAGGCGACACCGCGGCGGGCCGCTCCTGGCCCGCCCTGCTGAACGGCCTGCTGAACGGCCAGGACCTGTCCGCCGACGACACCGCGTGGGCGATGGACCTGATCATGCGCGGCGAGGCGACCGACGCGCAGATCGCCGGATTCATGGTGGCGCTGCGGGCCAAGGGCGAGACCGTCGAGGAGATCACCGGGCTCGTCCGCACGATGTACGAGCACGCCAACGTGATCGAGGTGCCCGGCCCGGCCGTCGACATCGTCGGCACCGGCGGCGACGGCGCCAAGACGGTGAACATCTCCACGATGTCGTCGATCGTCGTGGCGGGCACGGGCACCAAGGTCGTCAAGCACGGCAACCGCGCCGCGTCCTCCGCCTCGGGCTCCTCCGACGTCCTGGAGAAGCTCGGGATCAATCTGAACCTGACCCCGCAGCGGGTCGCCGAGGTCGCCGAAGAGGCCGGCATCACCATCTGCTTCGCGGTGAGGTTCCACCCGTCCCTGCGCCATGTCGCCCCGGCGCGCGGCCAGTTGGGCATCCGGACCACCTTCAACGTGCTCGGCCCGCTGACCAACCCGGCCAAGGTGCGCTCCCAGGCCGTCGGCGTGGCCGACCCCCGGATGGCGCCCATCGTGGCCGGCGTCCTCGCCGAGCGGGGCAACTCCTCGCTGGTCTTCCGCGGCGACGACGGCCTGGACGAGCTGACGACGACAGCCACCTCCCGGGTGTGGGTGGTCCGGGACGGCAAGGTAACGGAGGAGACCTTCGACCCGCGGGACGTCGGCATCGACCTCGTCCCGGTGGAGGCGCTGCGCGGCGCCGACGCGGCGTACAACGCGGACGTGGCGCGCCGCCTGCTGGACGGCGAACAGGGCGCGGTGCGGGACGCCGTGCTGCTGAACTCCGCGGCGGCACTGGTCGCTCTCACGCCGACCGACGCCCCGCTCGCCGACCAGCTCAGGGCCGGCATGGTGAGGGCCGCCGAGTCCATCGACTCGGGTGCGGCCAAGCGGACGCTGGAGCGCTGGGTGGCCGCCACCAACCGCTGACACCGGCACGGTGTGACGCGAGGCGCAGTCCAGATGGCGGACTGCGCCTTGCGCGTCGAAGATCGTATGGCAGGATACTGAACCAGGTCATGAGCGACAGTCATTCGGCCCCGGCCGGCTGTCCGGCAACCCTCCGTCCGTGGCGGGGTGCCCCGGGTGAAGACCAGGTCGTAGGCAGCGAGGTCTACGGCAAGCGCGGACCCCTCGCGCGCTTCTGACTGAGCGCGGGACCAGGGGTCCTGGTCGTCGAGGGAGCCTTCCGTGAGCAAGCGAATGCGATAGGGCCGCAGAGCCCCGCCTCCGCATCCCCCTTTTTTCCTTCACCCGCGTTCGAGCGCTCTCTGCTCACGCGGTGAATGACACCTGCTTTCACGGGAGTTGAGCCATGTCCGTCTCCACTGTTGCCGCCGACCAGTCCGTTTGTGCCCCGCTGCCCGTTCTGGGGCGGGATGTCACCGTCCCGCTCGTCACCGGCGGCGAGGTCACCTACGCCGCCCTCGACTACGCGGCCAGCGCCCCAGCCCTGCAGCGCGTCTGGGACGACGTGGCCGCCTACGCGCCGTACTACGGCAGCGTCCACCGCGGCGCCGGCTACCTCTCCCAGCTCTCCACCGACCTGTTCGAGAACGCCCGGAAGACGGTCGTCGAGTTCCTGGACTGCCGCCCCGACGACCAGCTGATCTTCACCCGCTCGACCACGGACTCCCTGAACCTCCTGGCCCGCACGCTCCCCGCCGACTGCCAGGTCTTCGTCTTCGAGACCGAGCACCACGCCTCCCTGCTGCCCTGGCAGGACGCGAAGGTCACCTACCTCAACGCCCCGCGCACCCCGCAGCAGGCCGTCACGACCCTGGAGCGGGCCCTCGCCGACCGCGACCCCCACGGTCCGGCCCTGGTGTGCGTCACCGGCGCCTCCAACGTCACCGGCGAGCTGTGGCCGGTGCGCGAACTGGCGGCGGCGGCGCACGCGCACGGTGCCCGGATCGTCCTGGACGCCGCCCAGCTGGCCCCCCACCACCCCGTGTCCGTCCGTGACCTGGACGTCGACTGGGTCGCCTTCTCGGGCCACAAGCTGTACGCGCCCTTCGGCTCCGGTGTCCTGGCCGGCCGCGCCGACTGGCTGCGCGCGGCCGAGCCGTACCTCGCGGGCGGCGGCGCCAGCCGCAAGGTGACCCGGCGTCAGGACGGCGGCGTGGACGTGGAGTGGCACGAGAGCGCCGCGCGGCATGAAGCGGGGTCGCCCAATGTGATCGGTGCCTACTCCATCGCGTCGGCCTGCAAGGCGCTCACCGAGGCCGGCTGGGAGACGCTGGTCGGGCGCGAGCAGTACCTGATCGACCGGGTCCGGGCCGGCCTGGCCGAGGTCCCGCAGGTGAAGGTGCTCTCCCTCTTCGGCGACGACGCCCCGCGCGTCGGCGTCATCTCCTTCGTCGTCGAGGGCTGGAACAGCTCCCACTTCGCCGCGGCGCTCTCCGCCGAGTACGGCATCGGAGTCCGCGACGGCCTCTTCTGCGCCCACCCCCTGGTCCGCACCCTCCTGGGCACCGATCCCCAGTCGCAGGGCGAATGCGGCGCCCCGGAGGCCGCGCCGGGCGAGAAGTCCCTGAACGCGATCAGGGTGAGCTTCGGCGCGGGCACCCCCGACGAGCACGTCGAGCGCTTCGTCACCGCGGTGAGGGAACTGGTGACCGAGGGTGCCAAGTGGTCGTACAGGACGGAGGAAGGCCGCTGCGTCCCGGCGGTGTGATCAGCGCCCCGAAGGGGCGCGGGGAACTGCGCGACAAGCCACAACGAACCCGCGCCCGCCGGCGTACCGCACCCGGCAGACGAGAAGGCGACCGGCGCCCCCCGGTCCGCCTAGTTGTCGAGGCCGATCGAGAAGGCCGCCTCAAGATCGTGCCGCGAGTACGTCCGGAACGCCACGTGCGTGTCCGTACCCTCCACACCGGGGATCTTGCTGATCCGCCCGGGGATGACATCGGCGAGATCATCGTGCTGCCGCACCCGGACCATCGCGATCAAGTCATACGTACCGGTGACGGAGAAGACCTCGCTCACCGACTCCAGCGAAGCGATCTGCTCCGCGATCTCGGGGATCCGGTCCACGCTGGTCTTGATGAGGACGATCGCGGTGATCACGGCTGGTTCTCTCCCTCGGGTGCCGGAGCTGGGGCGGACTTCACTCTAGTCGCACGGCCGTAGCGGACCCACGCGTAGCCGAAGCCGAGCCCGAAGCCGACGAGGTGGGCCAGGTACGCCACCCCGGGGCCGCCCGAGCTCTGCCGCGCCGCCGCCCACTGCAGTGCCGCCCAGAACGGCAGCACGACCCACGCCGGGAACCGCACCGGCAGGAAGAACAGGAACGGCAGAAGACTGGTCACGCGGGCGCGTGGGAACAGGTAGAGGAACGCTCCGAGGACCGCCGAGATCGCCCCGGAGGCGCCGACCAGCGACTGCGTGGAGGTGGCATTGGCGGCCGCGTAGCCCAGCAGTGCCAGATAGCCGCAGCCGACGTAGAAGAGGGTGAACTCCACCCGGCCCATCCGTTCCTCGGTCATCGCGCCGAAGACGAAGAGGAAGAGCATGTTGCCGAGCAGATGCACCCAGCTGCCGTGCACGAACAGGGCCGTGGCGGGAGTGAGGGCCTCGCGCACCGGTCCGGCGAACAGCTCGGCCGGGACCACGCCCCAGCGCCGGAAGTACGCCCGCTGCGCGGCGAGCAGGGCGTCCCCGGAGCCGTATCCGGGCGTGAGCCCCGAGGCCGGGCCCAGCACGAAGAGCAGACAGCACAGGGCGAGGAGGCCGTACGTCACGGGTGCGGATGCGCTCCGGACCGCTCTGAGGGCCCTGCCGGTCGCCGTGCTCCACTCGCTGATCATGAACACAGAGCATGACGTAACGGGACGCAAGCTCACAGACCGCCTCGCCGCCATGAACGGACCAGCGGCGAGTCCCTGCCAGGCCGTAGGGTTACGGCCACACGCGTCGCCCGGCGGCGCGGGAGCGAGCATGAGCGAGAGAAGGAAGCGGACAGCCACGATGACGGTTCCCCTGCCGACCGCCACCACCCGATGGCGCTGCACCCTGTGCGGCAACCTCACCCGGTTCGACGTGACGCGTTCCTCGAAGGTCGTCGAGTACCTCCATCTCGATCTGGCCGGCGAGCCGACGGTGGAGGAGCGCGAGGTGGTCAGTGAGACCATCGAATCGGTGCGGTGCCGCTGGTGCAACGCGGTGGACCAGGTGGAACTCGTGGACAGGCCGGGCGCCGGCTCCTGAGCGGAGCGGCCCCGAAGAAGTGACGTAGTGGGGTGTGACGGATGGTGGAGACCGCAGGCGGGGGGCCGGGCGACGGCACCGCTGAGGTGCTTGACCGTCCGCTGCCCGACGGGGTGCGCCGCAGAGTCGTACAGATCGTCTCGGACAGTTTCGGCTCGCTGACCGTGACGGAACTGCCCGCCCAGCTCAGGCAGTACGCCCGGTTCGCCCCCAATCGCCGGGCGAAGTTCGCCGGGAACGCGATGGCGGCGGCGCTGGAGACCGACGCGCTGTTCCGGCAGCGGATCGGGGAGAAGTTCAGAGAGGCCCAGCCGGAACTCTCCGGCGCCCTCGACTCCGGCTCGCCGCCCCCGGCCGCGGACCCGCTCGACGTGGCGGCCGCGGCCTATGTACTGCGCCCGGCGGGCTGGGTGAAGCTGGTCACCGCGGCCGGCGAGGAGGCCCAGCGCGCGGACGCCGAGCGCGCCGACGAGGAGAGCCGGGCCGAGCTGGAGCGGCTGCGCGCGGAGCTGGCCCAGGCCCGCGACCATACCCGCACCGAGACCGAACGGCTGCGCGCGGAGCTGGAGTCGGCGAAGAGGGAGGCGGAATCGCTTCAGCGCAAGCTCCGGGCCGCCCTGAGCGACGTCAAGCGCGGCGAGGCCGCCCTGCGCAAGGCTCACGGCGAGATGGACGCCGTACGTGCCGAGGCGCACCGACAGGTGTCGGCCGCCGAGAGCGAGTCCCGCCGGCTCAAGGCCCGGCTCGGCGAGGCCGAGGCCACGCTGGAGGCCACCCGCCGGGCGGCCCGCGAGGGCCGCAGCGTGGAGGACATGCGGGTACGGCTGCTGCTGGACACCCTGCTGGACGCGACCCAGGGGCTCAGGCGCGAACTCGCCCTGCCGCCGGTGTCCGTGCGGCCCGCCGAGACCGTGGACGCGGTCGAACCGGGACGAATGACACCGAAGGACATCGCGGCGCGCGCCCTGTCCGAGCATGATCCGGCCATTCTCGACCAGTTGCTCGCGCTGCCGCAGGCGCATCTGGTGGTCGACGGCTACAACGTCACCAAGACCGGCTATCCCCAGATGCCGCTGGAGAAGCAGCGGCTCAGGCTCCTCGGCCAGCTCTCCGCGCTCGCCGCGCAGACCGGCGCCGAGGTGACGTGTGTCTTCGACGGCGCCGAACTGGCCGCGCCGGTGCTGCTCGCACCGCCGCGCGGGGTGCGGGTGCTGTTCTCCAAGCCGGGCGTCACGGCGGACGAGCTGATCCGCCAGCTCGTGCGCGCGGAGCCGCCGGGCCGTCCGGTCATCGTCGCCTCCACCGACCGGGAGGTGGCCGACGGGGTCGCCAAGGCGGGTGCCCGTCCGGTCGCGTCTGCGGTGCTTCTCAAGCGACTGTCCTGAAGGTCCAACGGGCATAGGCAATGCCCGAATTGGGCGTATCGCCACGCAACGTAGTGTCGATCGTGGATCACTGCATGTGAGTCAAGTGCAAAGATTGCATTGCGTGATGGGATTTTCTGGTGTGAGGATTTGAACTGATCACAAGAAGGTCACTAGGGTCTGGGTCCGAACCTCCGAACGGGTGATCGCTCACTCACTCACAAGAAGGAGTTCGTCCTCCGTGGCGTCCCACCGTCGACCCAAGCAGCAGAGTCGCGCCCGCGTGACCGTCCTGACCACCGCGGCCGCCGCCGCCGTCGTGCTGAGCGCCAATGCCGCCAACGCCGCGCCGAGCCAGAAGCTCAGCAAGGACCAGGTCAAGGCCAAGGTCGACAAGCTCTACGAGGAGGCCGAGCAGGCCACCGAGAAGTTCAACGGGGCGAAGGAGAAGCAGCAGAAGCTGCAGAAGGAAATATCCACCATCCAGGACAATGTCGCCCGGGGTCAGCAGGACCTCAACAAGCTGCGCGACGGCCTGGGTTCGCTGGCCACCTCGCAGTACCGCTCCGGCGGCATTGACCCCTCGGTCCAGCTCTTCCTGTCCTCCAACCCGGACGACTTCCTCGACAAGGCGTCCACGCTCGACCAGCTGAGCGCCCAGCAGGTCGACGCACTGAAGAAGATTCAGGACAAACAGCGCGAACTGGCCCAGGAGCGGGCGGAAGCCAGCCAGAAGCTCAAGGACCTCTCCTCCACGCGCACCGAGCTGGAGCAGAAGAAGAAGGAAGTCCAGGGCAAGCTCGCCGACGCGCAGAAGCTCCTCAACACCCTGACGGCCAAGGAGAAGCAGGAGCTGGCCGCCCAGCAGCAGCGCGCCGACCGTTCCTCCAGCGACCGGGTGCACCTCGGTGACACCCCGCCGGCCTCCGGCCGTGCCGGGGCGGCCTTCTCCGCCGCCCAGAGCCAGATCGGCAAGCCTTACGTCTACGGTGCCACCGGCCCGTCCTCCTACGACTGCTCGGGTCTGACCTCCTGGGCCTACGCCCAGGCCGGCGTCTCCATACCCCGCACCTCCGAGGCCCAGGCCAACATCGGCACCCGGATCAGCTCGGTCGACCAGCTGCAGGTCGGCGACCTGGTGTTCTTCTACGGCGACCTGCACCACGTGGGCCTGTACGCGGGCAACGGCCAGGTGCTGCACGCCCCGCACACCGGCGCGGTGGTCCGCTACGAGGCGATGTCCGACATGCCGTTCCAGTTCGGCGTCCGCGTCTGACCTCGTCCTCCGCGAGAAACACTGCAACGGGGGCGCCCGAACGGGCGAATCCCGTGTACCGGAACTGACTCCACGCCCCGCCAGTTACCTGCGTAACCGGCGGGGCGTCACTGTGTGTCACCACTGGGCGCTTTGGTCCCGGCCTTTCCGCACGGCTACTGTCTGCCGCGTTTCCCCGGCGCCGGGGCCTCCCCGTCCCCAGGCGCCGGGGAAGCAGTCTTGTCCGCCAGCAGAAGGACTGCCGTGGGCTCTCACCGCCGTATTGCCTCCTCCGGATTCGACCGGGGCGCCGTCGCCCTGTGCCTGCTGTCGGCCGCGGCCGCCGCGCTCGGCGCCGTACCGGCGCACGCGGCCCCGCACGGCGACTCCCGCGCCGAGGTGGACCGGCTCTACCAGGAGGCCGAGCAGGCGACCCAGGACTACGACAAGGCCCAGGAGCGGGCGGGCACGCTGCGCCGCGAGGTACGCGCGGCCCAGGACCGCATCGCCCGGCAGCAGGAGCGCATCAACACCCTGCGGGAGCAGCTCGGTTCGCTGGCCGGCGCCCAGTACCGCGCGGGCGGCATCGACCCGGCCCTCGCGCTGCTCTTCTCCGACGACCCCGGCGACTACCTGGACCGGGCCTCCACCCTCGACCGCATCGGCGCCCAGCAGACCGGGCAGCTGCGGGAGCTGCAGTCGGCGATGCGGGAACTCGTCGGGGAGCGTGTGGCGGCGGCCGGGAAGCTCGCCGAGCTGGCGAACAGCCGCAAGGCCGTGGCCGCGCACAAGCGGACCGTGGAGAAGAAGCTCGCCAGGGCCCGGCACCTGCTCAACGCGCTCCCGCCCGCCGAGCGCGCCGCGTTCGGCCGGGCCTCGCGCTCCGACGACTCCGGCCGCGCCGATCTGGCCGACCTCGCCGGTCTGCCCGGCCTGACCGGCGCCCTCGGTTCCGACGCCCCGGACGCCCGCGCCGCCGCCGCGGTGGCCGCCGCCCGCTCCGCCCTCGGCCGGCCGTACGTGTGGGGCGCCAGCGGCCCCTCCGGCTTCGACTGCTCGGGCCTGATGCAGTGGTCGTACGCGCACGCCGGGATGGAGCTGCCGCGCACCTCGCAGGAGCAGCGCTTCGCCGGCCGGCAGATCCCGCTCTCCCAGGCCCGCCCCGGTGACCTGGTGGTCTACCGCTCCGACGCCAGCCATGTGGGGATGTACGTCGGCAACGGGCAGGTCATCCACGCGCCCTATCCGGGAGCGGCGGTGCGCTACGACCCGGTCGGGATGATGCCCATCTCCTCGGTCACCCGGCCCTGATCGCGCCGCTCGCCGTTACGATCGGGAAGTGGCTGGTCGCAGGCGGGCGTGGAGCATGGGAGCCGTAGGGCTCGGGCTGCTGCTGCCGCTGGCCGGATGCGGCGGCGGCACGACGGCCGGCTCCGTCCGTACCGAGGTGCAGCATCTGCTCGACCGGCGCTCCGCGGCCCTCCTCGGCCATGACGAGCGGGCGTACGACGCCACGGGCGCCCGCACCGAGTACACCCGGCTGCGCGCCCTCCCGCTGGCCTCCTGGTCCTACCGGGTCACCGCCGTACGCCGCACCTCCTCCGGCGCCACCGCCGACGCCGACCTCAGCTACCGCGTCGCCGGCTACGACAAGGCCCCGGTCGACGCCCGCCGCACCTTCACCCTCGGCCGCACCGCCGCCGGCAGGTGGTACGTCACCGCCGACGAGCCGGCCGAGAAGGCCGGACAGCAGCTGTGGGACCAGGGCCCGGTGACCGCAGTCAAGGGCGCGCACAGCCTGGTGCTGGGCACCGGCCGGACGGCCGCCCAGCTGCGCGTGTACGCCACGCTGGCCGACCACGCGGTCCCGGCCGTCTCCCGGGCCTGGGGCACCGACTGGACCCGCCATGTCGTCGTCCTCGTCCCGCGGTCCCTGCGGGGCATGGCGGGACTGCTCGGCTCGCCCGCCTCCAACTACCGGGGCATCGCCGCCGTCACCACCGGTGAGGCGGGAGGCTCCGGCCGGGCACCGGCGGACCGGGTGGTCGTCAACCCGGAGGCCTACGCCATCCTCGGTGACCTCGGCAAACAGGTGGTGCTCACCCACGAGACCACCCATGTGGCCACCCGTGCGCACACCACCGCCGCGACCCCGCTGTGGCTCTCCGAGGGCTACGCGGACTGGATCGGCTACCTCGGCACCGGCCGCACTCCCACCGAGGTCGCGCCGGAACTGACCCGCGCCGTCCAGGACGGCCACGCCCCCACCGCGCTCCCGGCCGACAAGGACTTCGGCTTCACCAGCGACCCGGCCGAGCTCGCGCGGGCCTACGAGGGCGGCTGGCTGGCCTGCCGGATGATCGCCGACCACTGGGGCACGGCCCGGCTCGACGCCTTCTACCGCGCCGTCGGCGCCCACGGGAAACGGGCGGGCGCGGTCGAGGACGCGCTGGAGAAGGTGTTCGGCACCACGCCGGGGGCGTTCACCGAGCAGTGGCGGGAGTATGTGCGGGCGCAGCTGAGCCGGACCGAGTGACCGACAAATCCCTTGCCCGGCAGGTCAGTCGGATGCGCTGAGCGTCTCGACGGCCTCGCGCAGCCAGGCCCGCTCCGCCTTCCCGGTGGCCCGGGCGACCCGCAGCATGCCCTCCCGGAACAGATCCCCGGCCTCCTCCGCGCGCACCGGCTCGCCCGCCCGGTAGAAGAAGCTCGCGGGGGTCTGCAGGAAGTCCAGCCGGCGGCGCAGTACGGCGGCCTGCTCGGCGGGGTCGTCCAGGTGCCGCAGGAAGGCCAGGAGCGTGTTGAAGCGGACCTGGTCGGTGATCTCCGTCTGCTTGGGGTGGCGCAGCCGCTCCAGCAGCTCCGCCCGGCCCTCGCCGGTCAGGGACAGCACCCGGCGCGGGGCGGCGCTCGCGCCCTCCTCGGTGTGCTGAGGGCAGCGGCAGAGCCCCGGCCCTGCTCCGGGTCACGCTGCTCGGCACGGCCGTCCAGCTGCCCCTCGTGTACGCACTCGGCGGCCTGGGCCTGCCCGGCGTGTGCCTGGCGCTGGCGCTCGCGATGGCCGTGCAATGCGCGACCGCGGCAGCCCTGCTGCGAAGAACCGACCGCCCCGCGGAAGCCGGGGCGCCGTCCCTGTCCCACACCGGCTGAGCCGGGAGGGACCGGGGTCGCGTTGCCGGGTCGGTGGGGCGGTGCGGGTGTGGTGCGGCGCCCGGCGTTTCCCCGGAGGCCGGGGGCTGTCGTGGCTTGCCGGGTGTCGTGGGCTGGCTGAGTCAGGAGAAGACCAGGGCCGTGTCGCCAGGCTGGTGGTGTGGGTGTGGTGTGGTGGCCGGCGTTTTCCCGTAGGCGGGGGCTGTCGTGGGTGGCTGGGTCAGGAGGAGACCGGGGTCTGCCGTGGGCGGGCCGGTTCGGGGGGTAGGGGTGCGGTGGGGGTCGGGGTGACGGTCGAGCGCCACAGGCGGCGGGCCGCCGTGACCGAGGCGGCGACGAGCAGGCCGTTGCGCAGCACCAGCAGCAGGACGCCGTAGCGGTCGCTCAGCACCACGTGCGAGAAGCCGAGCGGGAACTCCAGGACCGTCACGAAGGACGCGGCCACCACCATCAGCGCGGGCGCCCCCATCCGGCTCGCCCGGTACGACAGGCAGACCGCGGCCAGGCCGATCAGCCACACCAGGTACTGCGGGCTGATCACCCGGCTGGTCACCGTGAACAGCAGAACGGCGGTGAAGGCCGCCTCCGCGAGCGTGTGCGGGGCCCTGCGGGTCACCCGCAGCCGCCACAGCAGCAGCCAGCCGAACGCGCCCACGGTCAGCGCCAGCGCCGCCGAGCTGACCTGGGTCACATGCGGGCCGAGGAACTCGATCGACCCGTAGTTCAGCAGCACCTCGCCGTGCCAGCCGAAGTGCCGGGCCACATGGAAGACCAGGGCGCCCAGCGACTCCACCTCGGTGCCCCGGTTCCGCTGGAAGGTCAGGAAGGCGAAGGCGCCCGGCATGGACACCGCGAACAGCGCCGCGAGCCCGGCGGCGGTCACCGCGGCCGACGCCCAGGCCCGCCGCCGCACGGCACCGACCAGCAGCAGCACCGGCCACACCTTCAGCAGGGCCCCGAACGCGGTCAGCGTGCCCATCACCCGCGGATGCCGGGCCCCGGCGATCAGTGCCGCCACGGCCACCGCGGTCACCATCACGTCGTACCGGGCGTACACCGTCGGGCCGAGCAGCGGGGCGCCCGCCACCCACACCCAGGCACCGCGCAGGGACCGGCCGGGCCGCCGGCGGGGATACAGCAGCAGCGCCAGCACGACCGCGTCGGCGAGGAACGCCAGCAGGTAGAAGGCGTGCGCGTAGGACAGGAACGGCAGGAGGGCGGGGGAGAGGACCGGGAGGGCGGCGGCCGGCGGGTACTGCCAGGTCACGTCGTCCAACGGAAACGTTCCGTGGCGCAGCACCTCGTACCACCCCCGGTAGATCACCGAGACGTCGGAGGTGACGTCCGGCCCGGGGAAGGTGTACACCTGGAACGCGAACAGCAGCAGCACCGCACGGGTGACGACCCAGGTCGCGAGCAGCCATGCCAGGGATCGCCCGGCGCCTTTGGTCTCCACGTGCTCCCCTTGCCGTTCGATTCCCGCGTCGGTGTCCGCGCCGGTGTTCGTTTCCGTGTTCGTCCGCTCTCGCGTGACCATGATGACCCGACCGGCCGTGCGCATGCCACAGACCCGGCCGCGCCCGGCCGGGGACGGCCCATTCGGTCGCGGCCGGGGCCGGCCGATTCGGTAGGGTCGGCGGCGATGCACAAGACCCTGATCGTCACCAACGACTTCCCGCCCCGGCCGGGCGGCATCCAGGCCTTCCTGCACAACATGGCCCTCCGCCTGGACCCCGGCCGGCTGGTCGTCTACGCCTCCACCTGGAAGCGCGGCAGGGAGGGTATCGAGGCCACGGCCGCCTTCGACGCCGAGCAGCCCTTCACCGTCGTACGCGACCGTACGACGATGCTGCTGCCGACCCCGCAGGCGACCCGGCGGGCGGCCGGGCTGCTGCGCGAGCACGGCTGCACCTCGGTGTGGTTCGGCGCCGCGGCACCGCTCGGCCTCATGGCCCCGGCCCTGCGCAGGGCGGGCGCCGAGCGGCTGGTGGCCACCACCCACGGCCACGAGGCCGGCTGGGCCCAGCTGCCCGCCGCCCGGCAACTGCTGCGCCGGATCGGCGAGTCGACGGACACCATCACTTACCTGGGCGAGTACACGCGCTCACGCATCGCCACGGCGCTCACCCCGGCGGCGGCGAGCCGCATGGTCCAGCTGCCGCCCGGAGTCGACGAGAAGACCTTCCACCCCGGCTCCGGCGGCGACGAGGTCCGCGCCCGCCTCGGCCTCACCGACCGCCCGGTCGTGGTCTGCGTCTCCCGCCTGGTCCCGCGCAAGGGCCAGGACACCTTGATCCAGGCCATGCCCCGCATCCTCGCCGCCGAGCCCGACACCGTCCTGCTCATCGTCGGCGGCGGCCCCTACGAGCAGGACCTGCGCCGCCTCGCCCACGAGAGGGGCGTGGACTCGTCGGTCCGCTTCACCGGCTCCGTCCCCTGGTCCGACCTGCCGGCCCACTACGGCGCGGGCGACGTCTTCGCCATGCCCTGCCGAACGCGGCGAGGCGGCCTGGACGTGGAGGGCTTGGGGATCGTCTACCTGGAGGCGTCGGCAACCGGCCTGCCGGTGGTCGCGGGAGACTCGGGCGGCGCCCCCGACGCCGTACTCGACGGGGAGACCGGCTGGGTGGTCCGGGGCGGCGACCCGGCAGCGGCAGCCGACCGCATCATCCCCCTGCTCCAGGACCCCGAACTGCGCCGCAGGATGGGGGAGCGGGGACGCCAGTGGGTGGAAGAGCGCTGGCGCTGGGACCTACTCGCCGAGAAACTCAAAGACTTGCTGTAGGGAAACCCCCTAAGGGGCGCGGGGAACTGCGCGACAACCTACAGCGGAGCCCTTGGCGGAATCCCGTAATCCGCCCATGCTGCGGACATGACCCCAAACCTGATGAGACGTCAGCTGACAAGACGTCACATACTCGGTATGGCCGCACTCCAGACCGCGGCCACCCTCGGCTTCACCCGCATCGGACTCCAGTCGGCCAAAGCCGCCGAGCCCGACGCAGTCGAACACGCCCCGGCGATAGTCGTCGGCTCCGGCTACGGCGGCGCCGTGGCCGCCCTCCGCCTCGCCCAGGCCGGCATCCGTACCCTCGTCCTGGAAATGGGCCGCCTCTGGAACACCGCCGGCGGCGACGGCAAGGTGTTCTGCTCCACCAGCGCCCCCGACCAGCGCTCCATGTGGTTCCGCACCCGCACCGAGGCCCCGCTCGCCACCTTCCTGTGGCTGGACGTGGTCAACAAGGCCATCAGCGCCTACCCGGGCGTCCTCGACCGGGTGCACTACGACAGCATGTCCGTGTACGTCGGCCGGGGCGTCGGCGGTGGCTCACTGGTCAACGGCGGCATGGCGGTCACCCCGCTGAAGTCGTACTTCACCGAGCAGTTCCCGACCGTGGACGCCGACGAGATGTACGGCACCTACTACCCGCGCGCCCGCGCCATGCTGGGCGTCAACACCATCGACCCGTCCTGGTTCGAGGCCACGGAGTGGTACCGGTTCACCCGCACCTCCCGGAAGGCCGCCGGCAACGCGGGCCTGAAGACCACCTTCGTGCCGAACGTGTACGACTTCGGCTACATGCAGCAGGAAGCCGCCGGTACGGCGACGAAGTCAGCGCTCGCCGGTGAGGTCATCTACGGCAACAACCACGGCAAGCGCAGCCTCGACAAGACGTACCTCGCCGCGGCGCTCGGCACCGGCAACGTCACCATCCACACCCTGGAGAAGGTGAAGTCCATCAGCAGGGCGAGCGACGGATCGTACGTCCTCACCGCCGACCGGATCGATCCCACCGGCACCGTCGTGGAGAGCAAGCAGTACGGCTGCACCTACCTGTTCCTCGGCGGCGGCAGCCTCGGCACCACCGAACTCCTCGTCCGCGCCCGGGACACCGGCACCCTGCCCGACCTGAACTCCGCCGTGGGCGCGGGCTGGGGCACCAACGGCAACACCATGCTCGGCCGCGCCAACCACGTATGGGACACCGTCGGCGCCAACCAGGCGACCATGCCCGTGATGGGCATCGACGACTGGGCCAACGCCGACAACCCGGTCTTCGCCGAGATCGCCCCGCTGCCCATGGGCTTCGAGCACTGGATCAGTCTCTACCTGGCGATCACCAAGAACCCCGAACGGGCGTCGTTCACCTACGACTCCGCCTCCGGTTCGGTGAAGCTGGGCTGGACCGCCGCCCAGAGCGCGGTGTCCGTCGCCATGGCGAAGAAGCTGTTCGACCGGATCAACCTGGCCAACGCGACCATCTACCGGTACGACCTCTTCGGGTCCACCAGCAAGATCTTCGCGGACGACTTCACGTACCACCCGCTGGGCGGCTGTGTCCTCGGCCGGGCCACCGACGACTACGGCCGCGTGAAGGGCTGTACGCGGCTGTACGTCACCGACGGCTCGCTCGTGCCCGGCAACATCGGCGTGAACCCCTTCGTCACCATCACCGCGCTCGCCGAACGCACGATGGCGCGGGTCCTCGCCGAGGACACCGCGCCATGACACTCCGTCACATCCGGCCGGAGGCACGCTACTTCGCGTAGATCGCCTCGATCTCGTTCGCGTAGTCCTTCGCCACCACGTTCCGCTTGAGCTTCAGCGACGGGGTGAGGTGGCCCGACTCCTCCGTGAACTGGGAGGGAAGAATGCGGAACTTCCGCACCGATTCCGCCTTCGACACCGCGGCGTTGCCGTCGTCGACCGCCGCCTGGATCGCCGCCATCAGATCCGGGTCGTCCTTCAGCGACGCCGTGGTGGAACCCGCCGGCTTGCCGTGCTCGGCGGCCCAACGGCCCAGGAACTCCTCGTCGATGGTGACCAGCGCGCCCACGAACGGCCGCCCGTCGCCCACCACCATGCACTCCGCGACCAGCGCGTGCGCCCGGATCCGGTCCTCGATCACGGCCGGGGCCACGTTCTTGCCGCCCGCGGTGACGATGATCTCCTTCTTGCGGCCGGTGATCCTGAGGTAGCCGTCCTCGTCCAGGGTGCCGATGTCACCGGTGTGGAACCAGCCGTCGGCCAGCGCCTCCGCGGTCGCGCCCGGGTTGTTCCAGTACTCCTTGAACAGGTGCTCGCCGTGCAGCAGCACCTCGCCGTCGTCTGCTATCCGGATCACCGAGCCGGGCAGCGGCTGCCCGACCGTGCCGATCTTCTGCCGGTCCCAGGGGTTGAACGCGGTCGCCGCACAGGACTCGGTCAGGCCGTAGCCCTCCAGCACCGTGAAGCCGATGCCCCGGAAGAAGTGGCCGAGCCGCTCGCCCAGCGGGGCACCGCCGGAGATGGCGTACTCGCCCCGGCCGCCGAGGACCGCGCGCAGCTTGCTGTAGACCAGCTTGTCGAAGACCTTGTGCTTGACCTTCAGGCCGAACGACGGGCCGGAAGCGCTGTCCAGCGCCTTGCTGTAGGCGATCGCGGCGTCCGCCGCCTTGTCGAAGATCGCGCCCTTGCCGTCCGCCTGCGCCTTGGCCCGCGCGGAGTTGTAGACCTTCTCGAAGACCCGCGGGACGCCGAGGACCAGCGTCGGGCGGAAGGCGGCCAGTTCGTCGGTGAGGTGCTTGATGTCCGGGACGCAGCCCAGCTTGATCGGCGCCATCATCGGGGCGATCTGCACCAGCCGGCCGAAGACGTGCGCGAGCGGCAGGAAGAGCAGCACCGAGCACTCACCGGTACGGAACAGGGGGCGCAGCCGCTCCACGATGTTGCCGCACTCGGCGAAGAAGCTGCGGTGGGTGAGCACACAGCCCTTGGGGCGGCCGGTGGTACCGCTCGTGTACACGATGGTCGCCGGGTCGTCGGCCTTGGCGAGCGAGCTGCGCTCCTCGACCGTCTGGTCCGACACGTCCTGTCCGAGCCGCCCGAGCTCCTCCACACCGCCGGCCTCGATCTGCCAGACGTGCTTGAGGGCGGGCAGCGACTCCCGCACCGACTCCACGGCCGCCGCGTGGTTGTCCAGCTCCACGATGCACGCCGTCGCGCCCGAGTCGGACAGGATCCACCGCACCTGCTCCGGCGAGCTGGTCTCGTACACCGGCACGGTGACCGCGCCCGCGCTCCAGATCGCGAAGTCCAGGAGCGTCCACTCGTACCGGGTGCGGGACATCAGGCCCACCCGGTCGCCCGGCTGCACACCGGCGGCGATGAGGCCCTTGGCGGCAGTGTGCACCTCGGCCAGGAACTCCCGGGCGGTCACGTCCTGCCAGGCACCGCCGGCCTTACGGGCGATGACGGAGACGTCGGGATGCTGCGCGGCGTTTCTGCGGACGATGTCGGTCAGATTGCCGTCCGCGGGGACCTCGTACAAAGCCGGAAGGCTGAACTCGCGCAAGACTGCTGCTCCTCATAGGGCGCCGACGCCACGACACTGTGTGATGCGACGGTGCGGTCCAAGGCTCGGGCAAGTGCTCGGGGAATTCAGCTGTTGAAATCCAGAGCACGACTGGACGGCCCGGACGTTACCCGCCGGTATGGCGTTCCCGACAGGGGTTCCCGGTGAGATGTTCGCTGCGTCACACATGTTGGCGTTCCTTCGCGCACAGTAGTCCACGGCTGAACCGACCGGCGAGTAACCGCAGGCATGGCCGACACTGTTCACGCACACCGCACACGCCTACGCTTGATCGCCATGGCATCCACACCCTCCGGTAACCGAAGAACGCGCATCCACGTGGTCAGTGACGTGCACGGCAACGCCCGGGACCTGGCCCGGGCCGGGGAGGGTGCCGACGCCCTGATCTGCCTGGGCGACCTGGTCCTCTTCCTCGACTACGCCGACCACTCCCGTGGCATCTTCCCCGACCTGTTCGGCAAGGAGAACGCCGACCGTATCGTCGAGCTGCGCACCGCCCGCCGCTTCGAGGAGGCCCGGGAGTTCGGCGCGCGGCTGTGGGCCGGCATCGGCGCGGACCGGGCCGGGGCCATCGAGAAGGCGGTGCGCAGGCAGTACGCCGAGATGTTCGCGGCGTTCCCCGACCCGACGTACGCCACGTACGGCAATGTCGATATGCCGACCCTGTGGAACGAGTACGCCCGGCCCGGCACCACGGTCCTCGACGGCCAGCAGGTGGAGATCGGCGGCCGGACCTTCGGCTTCGTGGGCGGCGGCCTGACGACGCCCATGCGGACGCCGTACGAGATCAGCGACGAGGAGTACGCGGCGAAGATCGAGGCGGTCGGCGAGGTCGACGTGCTGTGCACGCACATCCCGCCGGAGGTTCCCGAGCTGGTCTACGACACGGTGGCGCGCCGTTTCGAACGCGGAAGCCGGGCGCTGCTGGCCGCGATCCGCCGCACCAAGCCCCGCTATTCGCTCTTCGGGCACGTCCATCAGCCGCTTGCGCGCCGGATGCGGATCGGCGCGACCGAGTGCGTGAACGTGGGCCACTTCGCCGGGACGGGCCGCCCCTGGGCGCTCGAATGGTGACCGGTTGACGGTGGGGGGACCTGGGGTGAAGGCGGCAGGTCGGCGGCGCGGTAGCCTTCACGCTGCACACACGTGCGCACGACAACCTCTGTACCGGCCCGCATCTGGAGGAGCCACGGCGATGGCGGAACACACCAGCTCGAGCATCACGATCGAGGCGGCACCGGCCGACGTCATGGGGGTGATCGCCGACTTCGCCCGCTACCCGGACTGGACGGGCGAGGTGAAGGAGGCGCAGGTCCTCGAGACCGACGACCAGGGCCGCGCCGAGCAGGTCCGCCTCGTCATGGACGCGGGGGCGATCAAGGACGACCAGACGCTGGCCTACACCTGGACCGGCGACAACGAGGTCTCCTGGACCCTGGTCAAGTCCCAGATGCTGCGCTCCCTGGACGGCTCCTACATCCTCAAGCCCACCGGCCCCGGCACGACGGAGGTCACCTACCTCCTCACGGTGGACGTCAAGATCCCCATGCTCGGCATGATCAAGCGCAAGGCCGAGAAGGTCATCATCGACCGAGCACTGGCGGGCCTGAAGAAGAGGGTGGAGTCGGACCAGTAGTTCCCCCCACCCCTCCGCAGTCGTGCCGCTGGGGCGGCACGGGTGGGCGCAGGCGGCAACCCGTCGGCGCCGGGTCGCGCGACCGACCCCCGGCTGTCCGCAGTACCGGGTGCAGCCGCGTCGGCCGCACCCGGCCCTCCGTTACCGTTCACCCTCATGCGCACCATCCTGATCACGGGCCCGGGCGGCGGCGGTCGTACGACGATCGCCGCCGCCACCGCACTGCGCGCCGCCCGCGAGGGCACCCGCACCCTCCTGCTCAGCGCCGACCGCACCGACACCCTCGGCTCGGCGCTCGGCTCCGCGACAGGACCGGTGCCCGAGGAAGCCGCACCGAACCTCACCGCCTGGCGGCCCGACGCCGTCGCCCGGTTCCGTGAGGACCTCACCGGCTTCCAGGCCCGCGCCGCGAACGTCCTCGACCTGCTCGGCGCCGCCCGCCTGGACGCTGAGGAGGTCACCCCGCTGCCCGGCGCCGAGGAGCTGTCCTTCCTGCGGGCCGTCAGGGACGCGGCGCTGTCCGAGCGCCATGACCTCCTCGTCGTAGACCTCCCGCCCCTCCCGCAGGCCCTCGCCCTGCTCGCCCTCCCCGAGGAGCTGCGCCGCTATCTGCGCCGCCTGCTTCCGCCCGAGCGGCAGGCGGCCCGCGCCCTGCGCCCGGTCCTCGGCCGGCTGGCCGGCGTGCCCATGCCGTCCGACTGGCTGTACGAGACCGCCGCCCGCTGGGACGTCGAACTGGCCGCCGTCGAGGCCGTCCTCACCGACCGGAACACCGCCGTACGCCTGGTCGCCGAACCCGGCCCGGCCGGCGCCGACGCCGTACGCACCGCCGCCCTCGGCCTCGCCGTACGCGGCCTGCGCACCGAGGCCCTGATCGCCAACCGCACCCTGCCCGAGACCGCCCCGGACAGCTGGCTCTCCTCCCTCCTCGCCCAGCAGCGCAAGGCACTCGCCGACTGGCAGGAGCAGCCGTACGACGTCCACCCCGTCCCCCACCTCGGCCGCGACCCGCGCGGCGGCGACGACCTCACCGTCCTCGCCGTGCCGCCCGTCAACCCGGCGCCCGCCCCCGTCGAGTGGCCCGTCACCGACCACAGGGGCGAGGACGGCGTACTGGTCTGGCACATCCCGCTGCCCGGCGCGATACGGGACGAGCTGGACCTGGTCCGGCGCGGCGACGAACTCGTCCTCACCGCCGGCCCCTTCCGGCGGATCGTGCCGCTGCCCTCGGCCCTGCGTCGCTGCACCGTCGCCGGGGCCGCCCTGCGCGAGGGCGAGCTGCGCATCCGCTTCGCCCCGGACCCCGACCTGTGGCCCGCCACGGCACGGTGATCCGGGTACGCCCGTTCGGGTAACGTCGTAAAGGCGAACCGTAGTCAGGAGTCCGCCATGAGCGAAGAGCGTCCCGCATCCGACTCGTCCGAGGAATACTCCGAGGAGTATCCCGAGGAGCATGAGGAACAGGGGCGGGCGACCGACGCCGACGCCTGGGCCACGGCCTGCGCCGAGGACCTCGCCGCCGAGAAGGCCCGCCGCCGCACCGAGCACGGCCCGCAGCCGGGCTCGGCAGCCGAGGAACTGAAGAAGCTCGTGGACACGGTGGCCGACAAGCTGTCCGGCCTCCAGTCACCGCTCCTCGGCGGCCTCGCCGGACCCGCCGCCCAGCAGATGGTGCGCCAGGTCGTCCAGCAGGCCAAGGCCGCCGTCGAGCCCGTCATAGACCGCAATCCGGACGTCTTCGACCACCTGGCCGCGGCCGGCGGCGAACTGCTCGCCGCCTACCGCTCCGCCATCCAGGCCCAGGAGCGCCGCTGGACCGCCCGCACGGCCGACGACCTCACCCGCGAGGATCCGAAAGGCCGGCGCGACCGGGGCGAGGGCACCGGCCCGGGCGAACGCATCGACCTGGACTGAAGCCCTTGCACGGCAGGGCCTCGGGTACGGTTGGCCGTAGCGGGGCTCGACCGAAACTGAGGGATTCATGGGACTCACCATCGGCGTCGACATCGGCGGCACCAAGATCGCGGCCGGCGTGGTCGACGAGGAAGGCAACATCCTCTCGACCTTCAAGGTGCCGACCCCCACCACGCCCGAGGCCATCGTGGACGCCATCGCCTCGGCAGTGGAGGGCGCGCGCGCCGGCCACGAGATCGTCGGCGTGGGCATCGGTGCGGCCGGTTACGTGAACCGGCAGCGCTCGACGGTGTACTTCGCGCCGAACATCGACTGGCGCCAGGAGCCGCTGAAGGAGAAGGTCGAGGCCCGCGTGGGCCTCCCGGTCGTGGTCGAGAACGACGCCAACGCTGCCGCCTGGGGCGAGTACAAGTTCGGCGCCGGCAAGGGCCACCGCAACGTCATCTGCATCACGCTCGGCACCGGCCTCGGCGGCGGCATCATCATCGGAAACAAGCTGCGCCGCGGCCACTTCGGCGTGGCCGCCGAGTTCGGCCACATCCGGATGGTCCCGGACGGCCTGCTGTGCGGCTGCGGCTCGCAGGGCTGCTGGGAGCAGTACGCCTCCGGCCGCGCCCTGGTCAGATACGCCAAGCAGCGCGCCAACGCCACCCCCGAGAGCGCCGAGCTGCTGCTCTCGCTCGGCGACGGCACCCCCGACGGCATCGAGGGCAAGCACATCTCCATGGCCGCCCGCCAGGGCGACCCGGTCGCCGTCGACTCCTACCGCGAGCTGGCCCGCTGGGCCGGCGCGGGCCTCGCCGACCTGGCCTCCCTCTTCGACCCGTCCGCATTCATCGTCGGCGGCGGCCTCTCCGACGAGGGCGAACTGGTCCTCGACCCGATCCGCAAGTCCTACAAGCGCTGGCTGGTCGGCGGCAACTGGCGCCCGGTCGCCGACGTGATCGCGGCCCAGCTCGGCAACAAGGCGGGCCTGGTGGGCGCGGCGGACCTGGCGCGGGAGCCCGACCCGATCATGTAAGAGGGTTTCACTGTACTTACCCAGGGGCGCGAGGAACCGCGCGACAAGCCACAACGCACCGGCAGTCGCGTACGATCCCCGCGCCCCGAGCTGTTGGGCGTACATTGATCCACATGGAGCTGCTTCCCAACTCCCGCACGGACCCTGACGGTTCAGCCGTGATCCGCGTCCTGAGCTACAACATCCGCTCGATGCGCGACGACACCCACGCCCTGGCCAGGATCATCACCGCCTGCGCCCCCGACCTGGTCCTCATCCAGGAAGCCCCCCTCTTCTTCCGCTGGCGCAAAAAGCTCGCCCGCCTCGCCAAGGCCTCCGGCCAGGTCGTCCTCACCGGTGGGGCCACCGCCGCGGGCCCCGCGATCCTCTGCTCGCTCCGGGCCACCGTGGAGCGCACGGAAGACGTCCTCCTGCCCCTCACCCCCGGCCTCCACCGGCGCGGCCTCGCCACGGCGGTGGTCCGCTTCGGCGCCGCCCGTCTGGGCGTGGTCAGCTGCCACCTCAGCCTCGAGGAGAACGAGCGGTACGAGCAGGGCGCCATGTTCCTCGACCGCGTCGCCGGACTCGGCGTCGAGCACGTCGTCGCCGGCGGCGACCTGAACGAAGGCCCCGGCGGCCGAACCTTCCGGCTGCTCTCCGCCCGGCTCCAGGACTGCCGGGCCGTGTCCCCCTGGGGCGGCGAGACCACCTGGCCGCACAGCGACCCTCCCGAGCGCATCGACGCCGTCTTCGCGACGAAGGACATCGAGGTGCTCGGCTGTGGGGTCCCCCTGGACCAGCCGGGCGTCACCCGGGCCGACCTGATCGCGGCCACGGACCACCTCCCGGTCCTCGCGGCACTGCGCGTGCCGGTGGCGTGAGTTCCGCTCCGGTGGCGTGGCTTCCGCTTGAACTAAGTACAGCAAACACCTTGTGGGCCCTGCCGAGCCCGCTCTACAGTCCTTCCTGTACTTAGTTCAAGTACTGCATACGCCCAGGAGGGGGACCCTGATGTCGGGGAAGCGGGAGTCGCTGGCCGCGTTCGTGGAGACGGCGGCGAAGGAGTACGGGGTGCCGGGGGCCGCCGTGGCCGTGCTGACCGGCGGCGAGGAGATCCATGTCGGCCACGGCGTCACGAACGTGGAGCACCCCCTGCCGATCGACGAGCACACGCTCTTCCACCTGGCCTCGGTCAGCAAGAGCTTCACGGCGACCGCGCTGATGCGCCTGGTCGAGCGGGGAGGGGTGGACCTCGACGCGCCGGTCCGCCGGTACGTCCCCGAGCTGCGCCTGGCCGACGAGGAGACCGCCGCCCGGATCACCGTGCTGAACCTGCTCAACCACACGGCGGGCCTGGACTGGAACCTGATCGACGCCGACGAGGGCGACGGCTCACTGGCCGCCTTCGTGGACCAACTCGACCGGCTCCCGCTGATCGGCCCGCCCGGCGCCCGCGCCTCCTACAGCCAGGCCGGCTACAACCTGCTCGGCCGGGTGGTGGAGAACGTCACCGGCCTGCCGTTCGAGAAGGCGCTGGCGGAGCTGGTCCTGGAGCCGCTGGGCCTGACCGACACCGTCTTCGACCTGGACGACGTCGTGGTCCGGCGCTTCGCGGTGGGCCACAACCGGGCCGCGGACGGCTCCTTCACCCTGGCCCGCCCCTGGAAGTCCCGGCGGGCCGGACTGCGCGGCAACAACCCCGGCGGCGGTGTCGTCTCCTCGGCGAGCGATCTGCTGCGCTGGGCGCGGTTCCAGCTGGGCGACGGGGCGGGCCTGCTGGCCGCCGGGACGCTGCGCCGTATGCGGGAGCCGAGCGTCGAGCTGCGGGGCAGCACGCTCGGCGACGCGTTCGGCATCGGCTGGTTCCTGCGGGACGTGGAGGGCGTGCGCACGGTCGGACACGGCGGCTCGGGCAACGGGCAGTTCGCCGAGCTGCTCCTCGTGCCGGAGCGGGACTTCGCCGTCGTCTCGCTGGCCAACGCCGGCCCGGACGGCTACCAGTTCAATCAGGCGGTGCTGAAGCGGGCGCTTGAGCTGTACCTCGGTGTGGTCGAGCGGGAACCGGAGCCGCTGCCGTACGACGAGGAGCGGGCGCGGGAGGTCGCCGGGCGGTACGAGATCGACGCGCTGAACCTCGACATCGCGACGGAGGGCGGCCGGCTCACACTCGCCGTCGGCATCAAGCCGGAGCTCCGCGCGGCGTCGGACGTGGAGATGCCGCCGGACTATCCGGCCGCGGAGATCGGCTTCCTGCCGGGGGACGGTGACGAGTACATCGTCATGGAGGGCGGCCTGAAGGGGCAGAAGGGCTTCTTCTCACGTGCGGACGACGGCACGGTGACGGGGGTCGACCTGGCCGGCCGCCTCTTCACCCGGTCCTGACCGAGGCGCTCCCTCTGGGGGAGGCGCCTCTCAGCGAGCAGCGTCCCCGGCCGTTCGGGCGGTACCGGGCGCGGTGTCCGTTCCACCCGGCCGCAGTCCGTCGAGCAGTGCCCGCAACCCCGCCGCGTAGCTGCCGTCGGGCGCCTCCCCGTACTCCGCGGCCGCCGGCGTCCCGAGCCGCTCTCGCAACCGCGGAAACGGCTCCGCCACCTCGGCCGCCTTGGCCAGGGTCTGCGACAGCATGCCCTCCGCGTCCTCCCCGGCCCGCCGCAGCTTCCGGGTCAGGGAGGCGACGGCCGAGGTGCCGAGCGAGCTGCCCAGCACGTACGTCACCACCGCACCGGCCGCCCGATCCGCCTCCTGCGGCGTGAACCCGCCCGTCTCGAAGACCCCGAGGAGATGGTCGTCGTAACGGGCCTTGCCGGTGCCGTAGAGCAGATGGGAGCCGATCGCCTGCACCAGCCACGGATGCCGCGCGAGCATCGCGTGCAGCCGGTCGGCCATCGCCGTGGCCGCGCCCCGCCAGTCGTCCGCGTCGAGCGCCGGCAGCTCCACCTCGTGCCACACCCGGTCGGCGGCGAGCAGCACGAGGTCGTCCTTGTTCTTCACATGCCAGTAGACGGCGGTCGCCGCGGCCCCCAGCCGTTTGCCCAGGCTGCGCATGTTCAGGCCTTCGAGGCCCTCGTCGTCCAGCAGCTCCACGGCGGTCCGGACGATCTGTTCCTGGGTGAGGGAATCGCGCGGCATGGGCTCACGATAGGTGAGCCCCGCAGAACTCGTACAAAGTTCAGACCACCGCGCCCCGCCCCGGGTCGTCGTCCTCCTCGTCGTCCGTGCGCATGCGCATCACCAGCGTGGCGAACCCGCCGAGGAAGCCGCCGATGCCGAGGGTCGTCAGCCACCACGTCATCTCCCAGCCGAGCACCACCGCCAGCAGGAGCAGGATCGGCCCGCCGACGACACCCAGCCACGCGAACTTCGCGGCGGCGTCGGCGGCCGGCAGCGGCGGCGGCTCAGGCGGTACGAAGTGGCCCTCGTCGTCCTCGTCGAAGTCCTCCTCGGAGGGTTCGGGCGGGCTGTAGTCGCGCGGCCCGACACCGGGTGCGAAGGACACCGAGCTGCCCAGCGGCCGGACCGGCGCCTTGTCGGTGTCGCTCCCGGTGTCCTTCTCCGGCAGCGTGTCGTTCTCCGGCAGGGCCAGGTCCTCCACCGGCTTGAAGGGCCTGGCGCCCGGCGGGTCCGGCGGCTCCACGCCGTACCCGGCGACGATGGCCCGCCACGCGGCGTCCTCGTCGAAGGGCAGCCCCTGCTCGTCCGGCTCGCGGTCCTCGCGGTCCTCGCGGTCGGACTCGTGCTCAGCCACCTGTGGCCGTCCCTTCCTTGCCGAGACTGGGTGCGAGCCGGCCCATGAAGGCGAGGCTCTCCTCGAAGATCCGGTCCGCATCCTGGTCCAACGTCGCCACGTGGTAGCTGTGTTCCAGCACGATCTCCCGTACGTCCGTGGACGAAACCCGGCTCAGCACCCGGGCCGAGTCGGCCGCGGGCACGACATGGTCCTGGGCGCTGCGCAGCAGCAGCAACGGCTGGGTGACCTGGGGCAGCTCGCCGTCCAGGTGGCGCAGGAACACCCGCAGCGAGTGCGCCGCGTGCAGCGGCACCCGGTCGTACCCCAGCTCGGCCGCGCCCTCCTTGGCGATGTCGCTGGCGATGCCCTTCGTCGTCCGAACGAGATGCCGGGCCACCGGAAGGGCGTACGCCGACAGGCCGTGCACCTTGTTCGCCGGGTTGACGACCACCGCGCCCGTGACCCTCTCCCCGTGCCGGGCGGCCAGCCTGAGTGCCAGCGCGCCGCCCATCGACAGGCCCGCCACGAACACCCGCGAACAGCGCTCGGTAAGGAGGCGCAGCTCGCGGTCCACCTCCGCATACCAGTCCTGCCAGCCGGTGACCTGCATGTCCTCCCAGCGGGTGCCATGGCCGGGCAGCAGCGGCAGCGACACGGTCAGACCGTGCGCCGCATGGTGCTCCGCCCAGGGGCGCAGCGACTGGGGCGAGCCGGTGAAGCCGTGGCAGAGGAGGACCCCCACCTCCCCGCCCTCGTGGCGGTACGGCTCGGCTCCGGGGAGGACCGGCACCTTCGACGCTCCTGTTCCTGACGGGGCCCCACCGGTGACCGGCGAAGGCGTGAGGGAAACGTGCGGATGTGCTTCACCGTACGCGACGGCACCGACACCGACCAGGGTCGTCGGGCCCTTTGACGGTCCTGAAGGGTTAAGGTCTGTTCGACGGAAACAGGAGGCAAGCGGGTGTTGTACGGCACGATGAAGGTCGCCATCGGGGGTCCGCTGAAGGTCGCCTTCAGGCCCTGGGTGGAGGGCCTGGAGAACATACCGGCCGAAGGCGCCGCGATCCTGGCGAGTAATCACCTGTCCTTCTCGGACTCGTTCTTCCTGCCCGCGGTCCTGGACCGCAAGGTCACCTTCATCGCGAAGGCCGAGTACTTCACCACGCCGGGTGTGAAGGGCCGGCTGACCGCCGCCTTCTTCAAGGGCGTCGGACAGCTCCCGGTGGACCGCTCCGGTGCGCGCGGCGCCGGCGAGGCCGCGATCAAGAGCGGCATAGAGGTGCTGGAGCGCGGCGAGTTGTTCGGTATCTACCCCGAGGGCACCCGCTCGCCCGACGGCCGGCTCTACCGGGGCAAGCCCGGCGGCCTCGCGCGCGTGGCCCTCGCCACCGGCGCGCCGGTCATCCCGGTGGCCATGATCGACACCGAGAAGATCCAGCCGCCCGGCAAGGTGATGCCGAAGCTGATGCGGCCCGGCATCCGCATCGGCAAGCCGCTGGACTTCAGGCGCTACCAGGGCATGGAGCACGACCGCTTCGTCCTGCGCGCCCTGACCGACGAGGTCATGTACGAGATCATGAAGCTTTCCGGCCAGGAGTACGTCGACATGTACGCGACGGCGGCCAAGCGGCAGATCGCGGAGGCGGCGAAGGCGGCGAAGGCGGCCAAGGACGCCGAGAAGAAGGACGCCGAGAAGAAGAAGGCAGAGGCCTGAACGGGCCTGGAGAGGCCTGACGGAGGGGCCGGGGGGACGGGGGGAGATGCCCAGGCGCGAGCGCGTGATGAGGATGTCGGTCGAGCTGCCGCTGTGGCGCGCGCTCTCCGGCTACCGCGTCCTGACCATGTTGTACGCCATCGGCCTGTGCGCCACCGCGTACCCGCACTTCGTCCGCCCCTGGGTGGCCGTCGCCTACTACGCCGTCCTCTTCGTGTGGACCCTGGCCACCCTGCCCTGGGTGCGGAACGCGGCGAGCTGCACCAAGCGCTTCCTGGCGGCCGACCTGACCCTCGCGCTCACCGGGATCCTGCTCACCCCGCTCGCCGACAACCACGAGCGGATCGCGGGCGGCGGTCCCACCCTGCCGTCGATATGGACCGCCGGCCCGGTGCTGGCCTTCGCCCTCAAGGGCGGCTGGCGCTGGGCGGCCGTCGCCTCCACGGCGGTCGCCGCCGTCAATCTGGTCGAGCGCGGCCACCCCGCCCGGGACACCGTGCACAACGTGATCCTGGTCTGGGTGGCCTCGATCGCCATCGGGTACGTCGTGGAGGTCGCCCGCGCCTCCGAGGCGACCCTCGCCCGCGCCCTGGAGATCGAGGCCGCGACCCGGGAGCGGGAGCGGCTGGCCCGGGACATCCACGACGGCGTCCTGCAGGTGCTGGCGATGGTGCAGCGGCGCGGCGCGGTCATCGGCGGCGAGGCGGCGGAGCTGGGGCGGCTCGCGGGGGAGCAGGAGGTGGCGCTGCGCACCCTGGTCTCGGGCGGTCTGGTGCCGGTGTCCCGGGTGTCGGAGGACGCCGCCGCCGGGGCGTTCGTACGCGCGGTGGAAGAGCCCGACGACGAGGGCCCGCTCGACCTGCGCTCCCTGCTCGCGCCCCACGCGGGTGCCCGGGTGAGCCTGGCCGAGCCCGGCGCGCCGGTGCGGCTGCCCCGGCCGGCCGCGCGGGAGCTGTCCGCCGCGGTCGGCGCCGCCCTGGACAACGTACGCAAGCACGCGGGCGACGGGGCCCGGGCCTGGATCCTGGTCGAGGACGAGCCGGACGAGGTCGTCGTGACCGTCCGGGACGACGGCCCCGGCATCCCCGAGGGCCGGCTCGCCCAGGCCGAGGGCGAGGGCCGGCTCGGGGTCGCCCAGTCGATCCGCGGACGGCTGCGCGACCTGGGCGGCAGCGCCGAGCTGATCTCCGTCCCCGGGCAGGGCACGGAAGTGGAACTGAAGGTACCGAAGAACGTGGAGGCGGGGCGTCGATGAGCGAGCAGCAGGACCCGATCAAGGTCATGGTGGTGGACGACCACCCCATGTGGCGCGACGCGGTCGCCCGGGACCTGACCGAGTCCGGCTTCGAGGTGGTCGCCACTGCCGGCGACGGCGAGCAGGCGGTCCGCCGCGCCAAGGCCGCCGCCCCCGACGTCCTCGTGCTGGACCTCAACCTGCCCGCCAAGCCCGGGGTCCAGGTGTGCAAGGAACTGGTCGGCCACAACCCGGCGTTGCGCGTCCTCGTCCTGTCCGCGAGCGGTGAGCACGCCGACGTGCTGGAGGCCGTGAAGTCCGGCGCGACCGGCTATCTGCTGAAGTCGGCCTCCACCGAGGAGCTGCTGGACGCCGTGCGCCGTACCGCCGTCGGCGACCCGGTGTTCACGCCGGGCCTCGCCGGGCTGGTCCTCGGCGAGTACCGCCGCCTGGCCTCCGAGCCCGCGCCCGCCCCCGACACCGACGAGCCCGGCGCGCCCCGGCTGACGGACCGGGAGACGGAGGTGCTGCGCCTGGTCGCCAAGGGCCTGAGCTACAAGCAGATCGCCGAACGCCTCGTCATCTCCCACCGCACGGTCCAGAACCATGTGCAGAACACCCTGGGCAAGCTCCAACTGCACAACAGGGTGGAGTTGGTGCGGTATGCCATAGAGCGGGGCCTCGACGACGCGTGAAACCGCCTGGTCAAGCGCTCTCCTGACAATTCACCGGAATCACCCTTCCCACCTCTCGCTGTGTGACGCGAATCACCCTTACCGTGACTGAGCGTCAGGCAACTGCGACGAAGGGACATTTCCATGCGGGTCGGAGTACTGACCGGAGGCGGCGACTGCCCCGGGCTCAACGCCGTCATCCGGGGCATCGTCCGCAAGGGCGTTCAGGAGTACGGATACGACTTCGTCGGCTTCCGGGACGGCTGGCGCGGACCCCTCGAAGGCGACACCGTCCGCCTCGACATCCCGGCGGTGCGCGGCATCCTGCCGCGCGGCGGCACCATCCTCGGCTCCTCGCGCACCAACCCCCTCAAGCAGGAGAACGGCATCCGCCGTATCAAGGAGAACCTGGCCAAGCTGGAGGTCGAGGCCCTCATCGCGATCGGCGGCGAGGACACGCTCGGCGTGGCCGCGCGCCTCACCGACGAGTACGCCGTCCCCGTCGTCGGCGTGCCCAAGACCATCGACAACGACCTGTCCGCCACCGACTACACCTTCGGCTTCGACACCGCGGTCGGCATCGCCACGGAGGCCATCGACCGCCTGCACACCACCGCCGAGTCCCATATGCGGGTCCTCGTCTGTGAGGTGATGGGCCGCCACGCCGGCTGGATCGCCCTCCACTCCGGCCTGGCCGGCGGCGCCAACGTCATCCTCATCCCGGAACAGCGCTTCGACCTCGACCAGGTGTGCGCCTGGATCACCTCCCGCTTCAAGGCCTCGTACGCCCCGATCGTCGTCGTCGCCGAGGGCGCCATGCCGAAGGACGGCGACGTGGTCCTCAAGGACGAGTCGCTGGACTCCTTCGGGCACGTGCGCCTCTCCGGCGTCGGCGAGTGGCTGGCCAAGGAGATCGAGAAGCGCACCGGCAAGGAGGCCCGCACCACGGTCCTCGGGCACATCCAGCGCGGCGGCACCCCCAGCGCCTTCGACCGCTGGCTCGCCACCCGCTTCGGCCTGCACGCCATCGACTGCGTCCGCGAGGGCGACTTCGGCAAGATGGTCGCCCTGCGCGGCACCGACATCGTGCGCGTCCCGATCGCCGAGGCCACGGCCAAGCTGAAGACGGTGGACCCGAAGCTGTACGAGGAGGTCGGGGTGTTCTTCGGCTGACGGCGGCCCCTGGAGCGCTACACGGTCGTGCGGCGCAGCTGGGCGACCAGCTCCCGCACGATCGCCGCCCCGTTCAGCGTCAGCACCGACTCCGGGTGGAACTGCACCCCGCCGAACCCGGGGCCCCGGAGCGCGTGCACCTCGCCGTTCGCGGCCCGGCTCACCTCGACCTGGTGCGCGGCCAGCTCGCGCGCCCCCTCGTCGTCGCAGCGCGCTGCGAAGCTGTTGTAGAAGCCGACGGTCTCGCTCCGCCCGAACAGGTCGATCTCCGTCTGCGCACCCTGGTACGGCACCTCCTTCCGTACGATCTCCAGGCCCAGCTCCGCCGCGATCAGCTCGTGCCCGAGGCAGACCCCGAGGACACCGTGCCGGTGCTCCCGGATCACCTCGGCGGTCAGGGCGCGCAGGACGCGCATCTTGGGATCGTCCAGGTCGCCGGGGTCACCCGGGCCGGGACCGAGGACGACCGGCCCCCCGTGCGCGAGCACGGCCTCCCGCAGCCCGGGCTCGTCGTACCGCCGGACGGTGACGTCCAGCCCGCTCGACCGCAGCACGTGCGCGAGCATCGCCGTGAAGGTGTCCTCGCCGTCGACCACCAGGGCATGCCCCTCCAGGGCCGCCGACCGCTCCTGCATCCGCAGCCAGAACGGCGCCAGCGACGAGCGGCGCCCGTCCAGCGCCGCGCGCACCCGGGGGTCGTCGGCCAGCCGGGGCCGCTCCCGCTCCCCGCGCGGCCGGGACGGCCGTACCCCGAGGGCCGCCAGTACGCCCGCCGCCTTGGCGTGTGTCTCCGCGACCTCGCTCGCCGGGTCCGAGCCGCGCACCAGCGTCGCCCCGACCGGGACGCGCAGACGTCCCTCGGCGGAGATGTCCGCCGTGCGGATCAGAATGGGGGAGTCCAGGGTCTGCGCGCCCCCGGAGTCCTGCCCCAGCAGCGCCAGCGCACCCGCGTAGTAGCCCCGGCCGCCCACTTCGTGGCGCTCGATCACCCGGCACGCGTTCTGCACCGGCGAGCCGGTCACCGTCGCCGCGAACATGGTCTCCCGCAGCACCTCCCGCACATCCAGGGAGGACTTCCCGCGCAGCTCGTACTCGGTGTGCGCGAGGTGCGCCATCTCCTTCAGACGCGGCCCGACGACCACCCCGCCCATGTCGCCGACGGTGCACATCATCTTCAGTTCCTCGTCGACGACCATCGACAGCTCCTCGATCTCCTTGCCGTCGGCGAGGAAGGAGAGCAGGTGCTCGGGTGTCGGCCCCTCGGCGGGATAGCGGTAGGTCCCGCTGATCGGGTTCATCACGACCGTCCCGCCGGACATCCGCACATGCACCTCGGGGCTGGCCCCCACCAGCGTGCGGTCCCCTGTGTGCACGACGAACGTCCAGTACGCGCCCCGCTCGCCCTCCAGCAGCCGCCGGAACAGCGCGAGCGCGTCGGCGCGGCCGAACCCCGGGATCTCGCCCTCGTACGTGCGCCGGATCACGAAGTTCGCGCCCGCGCCCCGGCCGATCTCCTCGTCCAGCACCCGCCCGACGATCTCGCCGTACGCCTCGTCGCCGACGTCGAAGCCTCCGCCCCGCACGCGCACCTCGTGCGTCGGGAGCTGGGTGAGGGCCTCGTCCAGCGGGATCTCGTACGACTCCTCGGGCGTCAGTACCAGCAGCGGGGTGCCGTCGTCGCGGACGTCGAAGCCGCGCTCGCGGATCTGCCGGAACGGGACGAGCGCCAGGCCCTCGCCGGGCAGATCGGCGAGCCGGTCGTGGCTGGTCACCGGGCCGAGCAGGACCTCCACCACGTGCTCGTCGCGGCCCGGGGTGCGACGGCGGAGCAGGGCGAAGGGGCGGTCGTCGTGCGGCAGCAGTGACAGGTCCATGGTTCCTCTTCCGTCGATGGGGCTGATCGATGTCGGTGAGGAACGGCCCGGAAACGCCGAAGGCCGCCCCTCGGGCGGCCTTCGCGAAGTTCTGGGTACGCGCGATCAGCGGGCCGCCGGAGAAGCGGTCCACCACCAGTTCTGGATCGAAAGCGCGAACATGCGGGGAACCCTACCGCACCCGTCCACCGGGCCGCCCGTCGTCCACAGGACAACCGTCGCGTCTCACCTATCGAGCAAGAAGATGGGGCATGCGGCACGACCCCGTAATGTTTACGAGGTGACCGTGAACGCTAAGACCAGCCCGAGCGCTGGCAACACCTGGCGAAACCTGCCCGCGGCGCAGCAGCCCGAGTACCCCGACGCCGAGGCTCTGCGCGCAGTGATCGCGGACCTCGAGTCGTATCCGCCGCTCGTCTTCGCGGGCGAGTGCGACCAGCTGCGCGCCCGGATGGCGGCCGTCGCCAAGGGAGAGGCGTTCCTCCTCCAGGGCGGCGACTGCGCCGAGGCCTTCGACGCGGTGTCCGCCGACCACATCCGCAACAAGCTGAAGACGCTGCTCCAGATGGGTGCTGTCCTCACCTACGCGGCCGCCGTGCCCGTGGTGAAGGTCGGCCGTATCGCGGGGCAGTACTCCAAGCCGCGCTCCAAGCCGACCGAGACCCGCGACGGCGTGACGCTCCCGGTGTACCGGGGCGACTCCGTCAACGGCTTCGACTTCACCGAGGCGTCCCGTATCCCGGACCCCGAGCGGCTGAAGCGCATGTACCACGCGTCGGCGTCCACGCTGAACCTGGTGCGTGCCTTCACCACCGGCGGTTACGCGGACCTGCGCCAGGTGCACGCCTGGAACCAGGACTTCGTGAAGACCTCGCCGTCGGGCCAGCGCTACGAGCAGCTCGCGCGCGAGATCGACAACGCGCTGAACTTCATGCGGGCCTGCGGCACGGACCCGGAGGAGTTCAAGACCGTCGAGCTGTTCTCCTCGCACGAGGCGCTGCTGCTGGACTACGAGTCCGCCCTGACCCGGGTCGACTCGCGCACCGGCAAGCTGTACGACGTCTCCGCGCACATGGTGTGGATCGGTGAGCGCACCCGGCAGCTGGACCACGCGCACATCGAGTTCGCCTCGCAGATCCGCAACCCGATCGGCATCAAGCTCGGCCCGACGACGACGGCCGAGGACGCGCTGAAGTACATCGACCGCCTCGACCCCGAGCGGGAGCCGGGCCGGCTGACCTTCATCGTCCGGATGGGCGCCGACAAGATCCGGGACAAGCTCCCCGAGCTGGTGGAGAAGGTCACGGCGTCCGGTGCGACGGTGGCCTGGGTGACCGACCCGATGCACGGCAACACCTTCGAGGCGGCCTCCGGGCACAAGACCCGCCGCTTCGACGACGTGCTCGACGAGGTCAAGGGCTTCTTCGAGGTCCACAAGGCGCTCGGCACCCACCCGGGCGGCATCCATGTGGAGCTGACCGGCGACGATGTCACCGAGTGCGTGGGCGGCGGCGACGAGATCTTCGTCGACGATCTGCACCAGCGCTACGAGACGGCCTGCGACCCGCGGCTGAACCGCAGCCAGTCGCTGGACCTGGCGTTCCTGGTCGCGGAGATGTACCGGGACCAGTAGGACCCGGCCGGACCGGTGGGGCGATCTGGGGCGCGGATCACATACGATCCGCGCCCCTCCCTACTTTTGCCGACCCTATGCGGCGGGTAAGGTTAGGTTTGCCTCACCGATCAAGGGGATGGCAGTCATACAGCGACCCCGTCGGGAGGTGAATCCGCGTGTACGTGTGCAGCTGCTTCGGTATCACCGAGGCGCAGGTCAAGCAGCACGCGGAGGACGGCGCCTGCACCCCCCGCCAGATTGCCTCCGCCTGCAAGGCGGGCACGGACTGCGGAAACTGTGTACGGCGCATTCAGGCGCTGCTCGGCCGGGGCGCCTGCCCCCGGCGTGAACTGGCCGACCAGGGCAAGCCGGTCCTCACCGAGCTGCCGGAAGCCGCCTAGCTCTCGGGCTGCTCGATGATCTGGGAGATGTAGAGCGCCTCGCCCAGCTTCTCCACCAGCTCCAGCTGGGTGTCGAGATAGTCGATGTGGTGCTCCTCGTCGGCGAGGATGTCCTCGAAGATGGTGGCGGACGTGATGTCGCCCTTCTCGCGCATCACCTTGATGCCCCGCCGCAGCCGGTCGATCGCCTCGACCTCGATCTGCCGGTCGGCCTCGAACATCTCCTTCACGGTCTGCCCGATGCGGACGTGGAACAGCCGCTGGTAGTTCGGCAGCCCCTCCAGGAACAGGATCCGGTCGGTGAGCACCTCCGCGTGCTTCATCTCGTCGAACGACTCGTGCCGCGTGTACTTGGCGAGCTTGTACCAGCCGAAGTTCTCCTGCATCTTCGCGTGCAGGAAGTACTGGTTGATCGCGGTCAGCTCGCCGGTGAGCTGCTCGTTGAGGAACTCGATGACCTCGGGGTCGCCCTGCATCGCAGCGGCTCCTTCCACACGGGAAACGGGAGAGGTTGCGGCCGCATGATTGCATCGGCGACAAAGATCGTCCAGTAAGTGGGCACTTAGTAAGTAAGTGCTTGCTTGATGTGATGTGTCCGGTTCGCGGACTCGTGGTCAAGGGCACTGCCCGAGGTCTGTCAGGATGGATACATGGGTCATCCGGTGGAGCGCGAGTCTGGAGCAACGGCAGGGTCCGAGCTCCCGCCGGGGCAGCGGCTCCAGCGCGGCTGGCCGGTCACGCACTACGGGCCCGTCCCGAAGTTCCGCCCCGAGCGCTGGGAGTTCCGGGTCTTCGGCGCCACCGCCGACGGTGACAAGCACACCTGGGGCCACGAGGAGTTCACGGCCCTGCCGTACACCACCGTGGTGGCCGATCTGCACTGCGTGACCAAGTTCAGCATGGTCGGCGCGGAGTGGGGCGGCATCCCCGCCCGCGCCATCCTCGACCTCGCCCCGCCGGCGCCGGACGTCACCCATGTGATGGTCTGGGCGGAGTACGGCTTCAGCTCGAACCTCCGCCTGTCCGACTTCGCCTCCGACCGCACGATCTTCGCCACCCACAAGGACGGCGAACTCCTCACCGCCGAGCACGGCTTCCCGGTCCGCCTGATCGTCCCCCACCTCTACGCCTGGAAGGGGCCCAAATGGGTCCGCGGCGTCGAGTACATGACCGCCGACCGCCGCGGCTTCTGGGAGGAGCGCGGCTACCACAACATCGGCGACCCGTGGAAGGAACAGCGCTACTCCTACCAGGAGCAGCCCGGGGAGGGGCCGGAGCTGTAGCCCTCCGGCGACGGACCGGGTGTCAGCCGTCCCTGAGCTTCTTCAGCCGCTCCACGTCCGCCGCGTGTCCCTCCTTGCCGCCCGGCGTCTCGATGATCAGCGGGACGCCCGCGGTCGCGGGGTGGGTCATGAGGGCGCGGAACGGGTCCTCGCCGATGTGGCCGGCGCCGATGTTCTCGTGGCGGTCCTTGTGTGCGCCGACCACGTCCTTGGAGTCGTTGGCGTGGATCAGCTTCAGTCGGCCCTCGCCGACCGTGTCCACCAGCAGGTCCAGCGTCTGGTGCATCCCGCTCGGCCCGGTCAGATCGTGCCCGGCGGCGAAGACGTGGCAGGTGTCCAGGCAGATCCCGAGCTTCGGGTGCGCGTCCAGCGCCTCGAAGTACGGGCCGAAGTCCCAGGTGCGTGAGCACAGCGAGGCACCCTGGCCCGCCGTCGACTCCAGCAGCAGAAACGGATCGTCGTCGTGGGTCAGCTCGTCCAGCAGCGGCAGCATGTGCTCCCGCACCTGCTTCAGCGCCACCGCCCGGGCTCGCCCGCCGGTCGCGCTCCCGGTGTGCACCACCACACCCAGCGCACCGATCTCCCGCCCCCGCCGCAGCGAGTGCCGCAGCGACTCCACCGACCGCTCCACGGTCGCCTCGGTGTGCGAGCCGAAGTTGATCAGATAGGGCGCATGGACGTACGCCGGGACGGACTCCTGCGCACAGGCCTCCCGGAACGCCTCGTCCTGCCGCGGGTTCCCGGCGGGCGTGGCCCAGCCACGCGGGTTGGCCACGAAGACCTGCACGGTCTCCGCCTTCAGGTCACGGGCGTACGACAGCCCCACCGAATGCAGGCCGCCGGCCACGGGGACATGACCGCCGACGGGATTGCGCGGACGGGACAGCGAGGGATCGGGACTCACCCGTTCAGGGTGTCATGCCCGCACCGGTCGCCGGACCACGGTCCCGGTGACCCCGGTCACCGGATGGTGATCGTGATGGTCGCCCCCTTGGGCGCCTTGTCGCCGCCCCGCACCGACTGCTTCTTCACCGTGTCACCGAACAGCCCGAGGATCCCGCGGTCCTCCTCCACCTTGAACCCGGCGCCCTCCAGCGCCTTGTGGGCGTCGTCGACACTGTCGCCGACCACGTCCGGCACCTCGACCATCTCCGGGCCCTTGGACAGCGTCAGAGTCACCGTGTCGCCCTCGGCGGCCCGGCTGCCGTCGCCGGGGCTCTGCCGGGCCACCTTGCCCTTGTCGTACTCGGAGTTGACCTGCTCGGGGGCGATCTTCACCTTCAGCCCGGCGTCCGTCAGCTCCTGCTTGGCATCCACCGGATCGTCACCGGTCACGTCCGGCACGTCGATCGGGCTGCCCTTGCTGACGGTCAGCGCGATGGCCGAGCCCGCGTGCCGCTTGGTGCCGGCCTGCGGTGCCGTGGCGATCACGGAGCCCTTGGCGACGTCCTCGCTGAACTCCTGGGTGACCATGCCCGGCTCCAGCCCGTCCGCCTTCAGCCGCGCCCGCGCCTCGGCCAGCGTCCGGCCCGTCACATCCGGCACGTTCACCGTCTCCGGGCCCAGCGAGATGGTCAGCGTCACCGAGTCGTGGTCGCGGATCCGCGCGCCCGGCCGGGGGTCGGTGCCGATGACCGTGCCCCGGGCGACGGCGTCGTTGTACTCGCGCTTGACCTGCCCGACCTCCAGCCCGGCCGACTTCAGCCGGTCCCGCGCCTGGGCCTCGGTCTTCGACAGCAGCGGCGGGACCTTCGTGAACTGGCCCGAGTTGATGTACCAGACCCCGGCGCCCACACCGAACACCACCAGCACGGCGGCGACGATCGTCAGCACCAGGCGCCTCGGCCGCCGGGGTGGCACCGGGGGCGCCTGCAGCCGGCTGGTGTGCCGGACGGCGGGCTCGTCCTCGTTCACGGGCAGCGGGCGGGGCACCGTCAGCGAGCGCGGTATCACGCTCGTGCGGTCCTCGGCGTTGTCGTGCTCCGCGGACAGCGCCTGCGGCGGCACCGTGTCCAGCTGCTCGTCGCTCAGCCCCTGGCGCGCCTCGCGCACCTGGGCGAGCAGCGCCACGGCGTCGTGGGGCCGCAGGTCCGGGTTGCGCGCGGTGGCCGACGCGACCAGTTCGTCCAGCTCGTACGGCAGCCCCGGCACCAACGCCGAGGGCGGCGGCACGTCTTCGTGGATGTGCTTGTAGAGCACCTGGGCGGGGGAGTCCCCGCAGTGGGGCTTCCCACCCGTCAGCATCTCGTACAGAACGACACCGCAGGCGTACACGTCGACGCGCGGATCGGCGGTGCCCTGCTCGATCTGCTCGGGCGCGAGATACGACACGGTCCCGAGGACGGCACCGGTCGTACTGGTCACCGTGTCCACGGACCGCACAAGCCCGAAGTCGGCGACCTTGACCCGCCCGTCGTCGCCTATCAGCACGTTTTCGGGCTTCATGTCCCGGTGCACGAAACCGGCCCGGTGCGCGGCGCCGAGCGCGGCGAGGACGGGCTCGAGGATGTCGAGGGCGGCGCGGGGCTGCAGCGCCCTGCGCTCGCGCAGCACGTCCCGCAGGGTGCACCCGGCGATGTACTCCATCGCCAGGTACACGTACGACCCGTCGGTCCCCTGGTCGAAGACCTGCACCACATTCGGGTGCGCGAGCCGGGCGACGGACTTCGCCTCCCGGATGAACCGCTCCACGAAGGATCCGTCGGCGGCGAGCGTCGGGTGCATCACCTTCAGCGCGAGCACGCGGTCCAGACGGGTGTCCAGGGCCCGGTAGACCGTGGCCATCCCGCCGACCGCGATCCGCGCGTCGACGCGATAACGGCCGTCGAGCACCTGCCCGACGAGGGGGTCCTGAAGGGTCGTATCCACGCAGGGGAGTCTACGAGGACGGACCGACACGTCCCCCGCCGAGACCGCTTTCCGCCGGGCACTGAAGCCGACCTGTAACGCTTCCCACACCACCCACGCACCGGTGGCCGCCGACGGCGGGCAACCGCAGCACAGGCTCAGAACGCCGGACGCTCGGGATCCAGCACCGCCAAGCCCTCCGCAGGAGACGACGCCTGCGCGAGATACCGCCGTGGAATCCGCCCGGCCAGCCGAGCCAGCCGACCCCCCTCCACGGCATGCCTCATCGCGGCGGCCATCACCTCCGGCTCCTGCGCCCGCGTCACCGCAGAGGCCAGCATCACCCCCGCACACCCCAGCTCCATGGCCAGCGCCACATCCGACGCCGTACCGGCCCCCGCATCCAGAATCACCGGCACGCGCGCGTGCTCGACGATCAGCTGGAAGTTGTGGGGATTGCGAATCCCGAGCCCGGATCCGATGGGCGACCCCAGCGGCATGACCGCGGCACAGCCCACGTCCTCCAGCTTCCGCGCCAGCACAGGATCGTCATTGGTGTACGGCAGCACCGTGAACCCGTCGTCGACCAGCGTCTCCGCCGCCTCCAGCAGCTCCACCGGATCCGGCAGCAGCGTCCGCTCGTCGGCGATGACCTCCAGCTTGATCAGGTCCGTACCCAGCGCCTCCCGGGCCAGCCGCGCGGTCAGCACGGCCTCGCCGGCGGTGAAACAGCCCGCCGTGTTCGGCAGCACCCGGATGCCCAGCTTCTCCAGCACCGACAGCACCGAACCGTGCACGGAGGGGTCCACCCGCCGCATCGCGACCGTCGTCAGCTCCGTGCCGGAGGCGACCAGCGCCCGCTCCAGCACCTCCAGGCTGGGCGCACCGCCCGTACCCATGATCAGCCGTGACGAGAAGGTCGTACCCCCGAGGGCCAAGGGATCGTCGGCCATGGCTCAGCCTCCCTGGACGGCGGTGAGGACTTCGACCCGGTCGCCCTCGGCCAGCGCCGTACTCGCCCACTGGGCGCGCGGGACGACGGTCTCGTTGAGGGCGGCGGCCACGCCGGAGGGCGCGGCGACCAGCGACCGTACGACGGCGTCGAGCGCGGTGCCCGCCGCGACCTCCCGGCGCTCGCCGTTGACGGAGATCGAAAGAGTGACGGAGATGCTCATGCGGGCTGCTCCAGGAGGACGGCGCCGAAGCGCTGCGGCGTGAACGGACGGGCCTCTTCCGGCAGTTGGCCACTCGACAGCACCTCGGCCAGCACATCCCCGGTGACCGGCGTGAGCAGCACGCCGTTGCGGTAGTGCCCGGTGGCCAGCAGCAGCCCGTCGAGCCCGGACGGGCCGAGCAGCGGCGCGTTGTCGGGGGAGCCGGGGCGCACCCCGGCCCGGGTCTCGGTGAGCGGCAGTTCGGTGATGCCCGGCACCAGCTCATGGGCGTCGCGCAGCAGTTCGTACACCCCGCCCGCGGTGACGGTGGTGTCCCAGCCCAGCTCCTCGCTGGTGGCGCCGACGACCAGTTCGCCGTTCTCCCGGGGCACCAGGTAGACATGGCCGCCGCGGACCACGGCCCGTACGGTACGGCTCAGGAACGGCGCGTACCGGCGCGGCACCGTCAGCCGCAGCACCTGCCCCTTCACCGGCCGCACCGGCGGCAGCAGCGCCTCCGGCACCCCCGCGAGCCGACCGCTCAGGCTGCCGGCGGCGAGCACCACCTGCCCGGCGCGCAGCTCGGTGCCGTCCGCCGTGGTGACCCCGGCGGCCCGGTCACCCGCGACGTCCAGCCGCTCGGCCCAGGCGCGGTGGAACACCACGCCGGCCCGCTCGCACGCGGCCACCAGGGCCGCGGCGAGCCGCCGCGGGTCGATCTGGTGGTCGCCGTCGACCCGCAGCCCGCCGCGCACCCCGGGCGCCAGCATCGGCTCCAGGCGCCGGCACTCCCGCCCGGACAGCCACTCGGACTCCAGGCCGCAGCGCCGCTGAAGGGCGTGCAGCTCACGCAGATACGCGCGGTCGTCGGCGTCGAGCGCGACCTGGAGGGTGCCGCAGCGGCGGTAGCCGAGGTCGTGCCCGGTCAGCTCGGTCAGCTCGGCCGCGAAGTCCGGGTAGCGGCGGGCCGACTCCAGGTTCAGGGCGAGCAGGGTCTCCTCGCCGTAGTGCAGTTCGGTGACCGCGGCCAGCATCCCCGCCGCGACCCGCGCGGCCCCGCCGCCGGGCTCGGGGTCCACCACGGCCGTGGTGAGCCCGCGCCCGGCCGCGCGCCAGGCCGTGACCAGGCCGATGATTCCGCCCCCGATGACGAGGACGTCGGACGTACGTGACGACATGGGCGTCCAGCCCCTCCCTTCGCCGGCATGACCCGGATCAGGTTCGTACGGTCGGAGGCCGCCAGCCTCCCTCTCAGCCCGGTGCGTCCGGGCTCCCGCGAGTGCTTGTACGGTGGCCACCCTAGCCCGCCGCGCTCGTCACCCGTAAGGGAGCCCCTGCCCATGGCCCGGTCGCTCGACGGACTGATCCTCGCCCCGGTGGCGGACCAAGCCCCAGGCCAGGTGGGTACCCGCACCCGGTTCGCCTACCACGAGAAGGACGGCGAGATCTGGGCCGAGTACGCGGGCGGCGATGTCGTACGCGGTCATCTGGTCGGCACCCGGGAGGGCGACCGGCTGGACTTCCGTTACGTGCAGCTGAAGACCGACGGGACGACCTCCTCGGGGCACTGTGTGTCCACGGTCGTGGAACTGCCGGACGGGCGGGTGCGGCTGGAGGAGACCTGGGAGTGGGAGTCCCAGGCGGGCGCCGGTACGAGCGTTGTGGAACAGGTCACCGGGCCCGCCCGCTGACTGACGCGCCGTCACGTGTCTATGGTGATCGGGTGAGCGAGCAGACAGCGCAAGGGGGCACGTCGGCGGCGCGGCGCGTGGTCGTCGTCGGTGCGGGCATGGCCGGGGTGCAGACCGCGGTCGCGCTGCGGGAACAGGGCTTCAAGGGCCCCGTCACCGTGATCGGCGCGGAACCGCACCAGCCGTACGACCGGCCGCCGCTGTCGAAGGCCGTACTGCTCGGCAAGGCCGAGGACTCCGCCTTCGACGTGGACTTCGAATCCCTCGGCGTCGACCTGCGGCTCGGCTGCGAGGTGCTGGGCCTGCGCCCCGCCGAGCACGAGCTGGACACCGAGGCGGGCCCGGTGCCGTACGACGTCCTGGTCCTCGCCACCGGCGCCGAGCCGATCACCCTGCCCGGCACCGAGGGCGTGCCCGGGGTGCATCTGCTGCGCACCCTGGACGACGCCGAGCGGCTGCGGCCCGTGCTCGCCCGGCAGCACGACATCGTGGTCGTCGGGGCCGGCTGGATCGGCGCCGAGTTCGCCACGGCCGCCCGCGAGGCGGGCTGCGCGGTGACCGTCGTGGAGGCCGCCGACCGGCCGCTGCCCGGCGCCCTGCCCGCCGAGGTCGCGGCCCCCATGGCCGCCTGGTACGCCGACGCGGGTGCCGAGCTGCGCACGCACGCGCGCGTGGAGCGCGTCGAGCCCGGCGCGGTGGTCCTCGCCGACGGCACCCGGCTGCCCGCGGGCGCGGTCGTCGTCGGCATCGGCGCCCGCCCCGCCACCGCCTGGCTGGCCGGCTCCGGCGTCGAGCTGGGGCCGCACGGGGACGTCCTGGCCGACGCCCACCTGCGCACCTCCGTCGCGGACGTGTACGCCGTCGGCGACTGCGCCTCCTTCCCCTCGGCCCGCTACGGCGAACGGCTGCTCGTCCACCACTGGGACAACGCCCTGCAGGGCCCGCGCACGGTCGCCGCGAACATCCTCGGCGCGGCCCCCGCGGCCTACGACCCGGTCCCCTACTTCTGGTCCGAGCAGTTCGGCCGCTTCGTCCAGTACGCCGGCCACCACGCCACGGCCGACCACATGATCTGGCGCGGCGACCCGACGAGCCCGGCCTGGACGGTGTGCTGGCTGCGCGAGGACCGCCTGGTGGCCCTGCTGGCGGTAGGCCGCCCGCGTGACCTGGCCCAGGGCCGCCGCCTGATCGAGGCGGGCCGCGCCATGGACCCGGAGGCTGTGGCCGACCCTGGAAAGCCCCTGAAGGATGCCGCGATCGCCTAGTCGGGGGGCTCAGGAGCAGCGCCCCCAAGGGGCGCGGGGCTGTGTCTGACTATGCGGCTACCGCCGCGTGGGCGCGGGCAGCCACGACGAACCCGCACCCGACGGACGACACAACCCGGCACCGTCCACATCGCGGCCGAACCGACGGAGCGCCTACTCTTGGTGACGTGACCGAGATTGACGCAAAGATTGATGCTCTCGTCCCCGCCTGGCTCACCCTCCCCGACATCGCCGAACAGCTCGGCGTCGAGGTGACGCGCGTGCGGCAGCTGGTCAAGGAGGGCCAGCTCATCGCCGTACGCCGAGGTGAGAACCGCGCGCTGCACGTCCCCGCCGCCTTCATCGACGGGGACAAGGTCGTCAAGGGCCTGTCCGGCACCCTGACGCTCCTGCGGGACGACGGCTTCACGGTCGAAGAGATGATCGAGTGGCTCTTCACCCCCGACGACACCCTGCCCGGCACCCCCGCGCAGGCCCTGAGCGAGAATCGCGGCACGGAGGTGAAGCGCCGCGCCCAGGCGCTCGCCGTCTGAACCCAACCGCACCACCAGGGATGGCGTACGGGCCGTGGCGGCCCGTACGCCACCCGCTGCAGCCGCCAGGGACACCGACCAGGGGGACCCACGTATGTCCGACACCGCACGCGCCGCGCTCGCCGACGCCCGCCTGTACCTCTGCGTGGACGCGCGCACGCGCCAGGGGGACCTCCCCGAGTTCCTGGACGCGGTCCTGGCCGGCGGTGTCGACATCGTGCAGCTGCGCGACAAGGGCATGGAGGCCGCCGAGGAGCTGGCGCACCTGGAGGTCTTCGCGGACGCCTGCGCCCGGCACGGCAAGCTCCTCGCGGTGAACGACCGCGCGGACGTCGCCCACGCCGCCCGCGCCGATGTGCTGCACCTCGGCCAGGGCGACCTGCCGGTGCCCGCGGCCCGTGCCGTCCTCGGCGACGGGGTGCTGATCGGCCGGTCCACGCACGCCGAGTCCGAGGCCGCCGCGGCCGCCGTGCAGGACGGCGTGGACTACTTCTGCACGGGCCCCTGCTGGCCCACCCCCACCAAGCCCGGCCGGCACGCGCCCGGCCTGGACCTGGTGCGGTACACCGCCGGCCTGGGCACCGACCGCCCCTGGTTCGCGATCGGCGGTATCGACCTCTCCAACCTGGACGAGGTGCTGGAGGCGGGTGCCCGCCGGGTGGTCGTGGTCCGCGCGATCACCGAGGCCGACGATCCGGGTGCGGCCGCGGCCGAGCTCGCGAAGCGGCTGCGGCAGGGCTAGGCCCTGTCGTCCAGGTTTTTGTCCAAGGGGTGGACAGGAACCCGGCAAATCAGGCAAATCTCCGTCCTCCGGTTGGGTGACCGCCCACCCCTGGCTAACCTGCGGGTATGGCCCTCGGAACCCCATCCACCAGGACTGATCGCGCACGCACCGTGCGCGACATGCTCGCCACTGGCAAGACGACGTACTCGTTCGAGTTCTCGGCGCCGAAGACCCCCAAGGGCGAGCGGAACCTGTGGAGCGCGCTCCGGCGGGTCGAGGCGGTCGCGCCCGACTTCGTCTCCGTGACCTATGGCGCCGGCGGGTCCACCCGGGCCGGCACGGTCAAGGAGACCGAGCAGATCGTCGCCGACACCACGCTCACCCCGGTCGCCCACCTCACCGCGGTCGACCACTCCATCGCCGAACTGCGGAACATCATCGGCCAGTATGCGGACGCCGGTATCCGTAACATGCTCGCCGTGCGCGGCGACCCGCCCGGCGACCCGATGGGCGAGTGGGTCCGGCACCCCAAGGGCCTGACCTACGCGGCCGAACTCGTCCGGCTCATCAAGGAGTCGGGCGACTTCTGTGTGGGTGTCGCCGCGTTCCCGGAGATGCACCCCCGTTCCCTGGACTGGGACACCGACGTGTCCCACTTCGTGGACAAGTGCCGCGCGGGCGCCGACTACGCCATCACACAGATGTTCTTCCAGCCGGAGTCGTATCTCCGGCTGCGCGACCGCGTGGTGGCCGCGGGGTGTGACACCCCCGTGATCCCCGAGGTCCTGCCTGTCACCAGCGTGAAGATGCTGGAACGGTTGCCCAGACTCAGCAACGCCGTCTTCCCGGACGCCCTGAAAGAGCGGATCCTCACAGCGAAGGACGATCCGGCGGCGGTACGCTCCATCGGTATCGACTTCGCCACGGAGTTCTGCGCTCGGCTGCTCGCCGAGGGGGTGCCAGGACTGCACTTCATCACGCTCAACAACTCCACGGCGACCCTGGAAATCTACGAAAACCTGGGCCTGCACCACCCCCCGCAGGCCTAGACCGGCCGCACCGCGATACGACACACTGCGTAGCGGCCACTGGGAGAGGGGCGTACATGGGCTGGACGGTCCTCTACATCGCGTTCGGCATCGTCGCACTGTGGTTGCTGGGCGAGGTGCTGCTGCAGTACAAGGCGCGGCTGCGCTGGCGGCTGCTCGCGTTCGCCGGCTTCCTCGGCGTCGTCCTCGGCGTGCTGATGCCGTCCGTGATCGTGATCGGCGTCGGAGCCATCGCCTTCGCGGTGGGCCAGACGTATGTCACGCTCTCGTTCCGCCGTGGCTTCGCCGCCGGATGGGCGGTCAAGCGCCCCGATGCCGGGGCCGAGACCGGCGGCGGCAGCAAGCGCCGCCGCGGCAGGGCGGACCGGCGCGACCCCGAGCTGGACGACGCGGCCCCGGAGCTCGACGGCACCGCCGACGACCGGGACGCCGACCAGTCCGTCTACCACCAGGGCCAGGGCTCCTACGACGACTACGACCGCGACGACGTCTTCACCCCGGCCCGCCCCGCCGACCCGACCGCCGCCGAGACCACCGCCGTCTACGAGCCGCAGCCCATGCCCGAGGACACCGGCTCCTACGGCGTCTACGGCGACACCGCCACCCACGCGGCCGCGGCCCAGCACCAGGACACCGGACAGCAGGCCTACGCCTACGACTACTCGGGCTACGCCCAGCAGGGCTACGGCTACGACGCCGCCGGCCAGCAGGCCTACGCCAACTACTCCGACCCGTACATCGGCAGCCAGCCCTACGGCGGCGGCTCGTACGACACCGGCTATGCCGGGCAGTACGGCCAGCAGGGCTACGCCCAGGACCCGTACGCCGGCGGCTACGGCGAGACCCCGGCGGGCGGGGTGTGGGTGCCGCAGCAGCGCACCGACGAGACCTACGGCGGCGAACTCCCGCAGGAGCAGCCCTACCCGTACCAGAGCCAGGGGCACGGCCAGGCCCAGCAACCGCAGCCCGGCTCCGGATACGACGAGCAGTACCGTTTCTGAGGCCTGACCGCTTCCGGTTCCGGGGCCCGAGGCCGGCTCACTGGGAGCCGCGGAACTCCGGGCCCTCCACGATCAGCCCCGCCACCAGCGCGCCCGACATGCCCGCGTGCGGCAGACCGCCACCGGGGTGGGACCAGCCGCCGACCCGGTACAGACCGGGCAGCCGCGTGGTGTTCGCCGGGTGCAGGAAACGGCCGCGGCCGGCGGCCAGTGCGGGGGCCGGCACCGCGCCGAGGAAGGCACTCGTCTCGTCGTCGGTGTCGTCGGGTGTGCGCACCTCGTGCCACAGGACGCGGTCCCGCAGCCCCGGTACCGCGGCCTCGGCGGCTTCGAGGAGATGCTCCGTGTACTGCCGGACCATGCCCTCCTCGTCCCAGTCGGCGGCGCTCGGCACCACCGCGGACAGCACCACGGACTCGTGCCCGTCGTCCGGTCTGAGCGCGGGGTCGTCCGGGCGCAGCACGGTCACCGTGGGCGGTGGCGGCTCCGCTCCGTCCGCCGAGGCCAGGAAGTCCAGCTCGGACTCCGGGTCCGGCGCGTGCACGACCGTACGATGTGCGGCACCGGCCTCGCGCCCGCCGCGCAGGGCCAGCAGCACGACGAACCGCCCCGGACGGGTCATGAACGGATCGGCCCGCACATCCCCGTTCCTGTCCAGTGGCCGGTCGGTCAGCGCCTTCAACCGCGCCGGGTCCACGTCCGCCACGACATGGTCCGCCTCGGCCACCGTGCCGTCCGTCAACTCCACGCCCACGGCCCGGCCGTCCTTGTCCAGGATGCGCAGGACCTCCGCGTCGAATACGAACTCGACCTTCCGCTGCAGACACCGCTCGTACAGCGCGCGTGCCAATTCCCGGATGCCGCCGCGCACATACCAGGTGCCGAAGGCGTGCTCCATGTAGGGCAGCACGGCCGCGCTCGCCGGAGCGGTCCGCGGATCGAGGCCGTGGGCGAGCGCGGAACTCTCCAGCAGGGCCGTGAGGCGCTCGTCGCACAGCTCCCAGGCGCCGATCTCGGCCAGCGTGCTCGCGCGCCGCGTGCGCAGCATCCGCTTGTGCGGGACGCCCGGATACGGCTCCTTCTCGGCCAGCACCTGCCAGTTGGGCCACAACGGTTCCTCCAGCAGCGGTCTGCGGGTGCGGTCCCAGGCCTCCCGGGCCCGCACCAGGAACGCGCCCCAGCGCTCGCCCGCGCCCGTGCCCAGCGCCTCGTCCAGCGCCGCGACCACACCCGCGCGCGAGGCGTTCGGCAGCGACACCTCCGTGCCGTCCGCGAAGACATGCCGCGCGGACGGGTCGACCTGGACCAGCTCGACGCAGTCCTCCAGGGGCTCCTTGCCGGTCTTGAGGAACAGATCGCGGTACACGGCGGGCAGCGTCAGCAACCCCGGGCCGGTGTCGAAACCGAACCCGTCCCGCTCGAAGCGGCGCACCGCGCCGCCGTATGTGTCCGTACGCTCGTACACCGCCACCCGGTGGCCCGCGACGGCCAGCCGGGCAGCGGCCGCCATCGCGCCCATCCCGGCGCCGATCACCGCAATCCGTGCCATGCCTGCGACTTTATCGACCGCCACTGACAGTCCGGCCCGGCGGGCGGGGCACGACCCCGGCCGGCGTGGGCACGCGTGCGTATGGCTGAGTATCCGTACCTAGGCCGCGAGATGAGTACCTGCGCGGATGGGCCGCGACCCGGGTGAACGGGAGAGTGGAGGCACGGCAAGGGGGCGCGGCCCGGCACCGCCGGCACGGGGCGGCGGAACGGCGCCCGTCACCAGGCCGCTCCTTCCGCCGATCCGTCGGCGGAAGCGAGTCGGGGGACCCGGGGGGACGACCACCCGCGGGGGACCACAGGGGGAGGACCGTACGGGGGAGTACGGGGAGTGGGAAGGCGCCGGTCCGGCAGCGGACCGGCGCCTTCCCCATGCGCTCAGCCCTTTCCGCTCACACGTCCCTGGAGCAGCCGGGACAGGGCCGCGTGGACGTCGTCCAGGGAGCGCTCCGGCTGGAAGGACTTCCAGTCCAGCGCGGCCACCAGGACCATGCCGACCAGTGCGGCCGCCGTCAGCTGGACATCGATCTCGTCGCTGAACTCGCCGGCCGCGACGCCCTCGCGCAGCACCCCCTCGACCACCGCGACCGCCTCCTGCCGGACCACCATCAGCGTGGACTGCCAGGCCCGGTTGGTGCGCCACAGCTCGGCCACGTACAGCTGGGTGAAGGCCGGGTAGCGGTCGATGAAGACCAGGCCCGCGCGGATCATCGCGTCCAGCGCGTCCACCTTGCTGCCGCCCGCGCGCGCGGTGTGCTCCGCCGCTTCCTTCAGCGAGGCGGTGAGCAGGCCCACGCCGTGCCGCAGCAGTTCCTCGAAGAGGACCGACTTGCTCGCGAAGTTGTAGTAGACCGTGCCCTTCGCGACTCCGGCCCGCTCGGCGATCTCGTCCACCGTGGTGGCGGAGAAGCCCTGTTCGGCGATGAGCGTGACGGCCGCCTCGTAGAGCTTCTGCCGGGTGGCCTCCCGGCGTGTGCTGCCGCCTGACCTGGCGCTGCTGCTTTCCATGGCCCCGATTCTCACAGGTACGCGCGCGTGCGGTGGCCGCGCGGGGATCACAGACTCAGCTCCGGGTGCAGCCGGTCGAGCGTCCACACCTGGCGGCGCCGGGCCGCGAGGGCGGTCAGCGCGAGCGCGCCCGCGGTGAACGCGGCCAGCACGGCGCACGCCTGCCAGACCGGGCCGAGCCCGCCGCCGGTGATCAGCCGGCGCAGCGCCCCCACGATGTAGCTCATCGGCAGGAACGGGTGGATGGCGTTGAAGAAGCCCGGGCTGGTCTGCACGGGATAGGTGCCGCCCGCCGAGGTCAGCTGGAGCATCAGCAGCGCGAGCACGAGGATCCGGCCCGCCGCGCCGAAGCGGGCGTTCAGCCACTGCACGATCGCCGCGAAGCACGCCGTGACCAGGCACAGGAACCCGATCGTGCCGGCCGCGCGCAGCATCTGCAGACCGATCGCCCAGTGCAGTACGGCCATCAGCGCGCCCACCTGGAGCACGCCCACCGCGGCCACCGGCAGCCAGCCCGCGAGCGCGATCCGCCAGGCCGGCGAACCGGCCGCCAGGGCACGCCGGTTGAGCGGCGGGATCAGCATGTAGGCGACCATCGCGCCCACCCACAGGGACAGCGGGATGAAGTACGGGGCGAAGCCGGTGCCGTAGTTCGGCGCCTTGTGCAGATCACGGGAGGCCAGCTGGACCGGGTCGGCCATCACGCCGGTGCGCTGGTCGCGGTCCTTCTTGTCGTAGTCCGGGATCTTCCCGGCGCCGTCGTGCAGTCCGCCGGCGAGCTTCCCGGAGCCGTCGGACAGCTTGTACAGGCCGCCGTTCAGGGTCTGGGCGCCCGACGCGGCCGTGCCGATGCCCGTGTCGAGCGTGTCGGCGCCGGTCTTGGCGGTGCCGAGCCCGGCGTGCAGCTTCTTGGCTCCGGCGGCGACCTTCTGCGCGCCCGTGTTCAGCTTGTCGATCTTCTTGACGGCGTCGTCGACGTCCTCGTACAGGTGCGGTGCGCGCGCTTCGAGGGCGTCGGCCTGCTTCTGGAGGGTGCCGAGGTTGTCCCGCATCGTCTTCAGGTCGCCGTCCTGGTCGGCGATCAGCGTGTTGAGGTCGTCGGCGACGGTGGCGACCTCGGCGGCGGCCGTCTTGGCCCGCTTGAGGTCGGGGCAGATCGCGTCGGGGATCGTGGCGTTCTCGCAGCGCGTCTTGTAGATCTCCTCCAGGACGGCGGAGTTCGCGTGGGCGATCTTCGCGGTGCCGGGGGCGAGCTTCACCAGTTCGTCGAGATTGTCCTTGACGGTTTTGGCCGAGTCGGCGACCAGCCGGGCGGTGTCCCCGATGGTCTTCTCGTTGTCCTTCAGGAACGAGCCGGCCTTGCCGTAGACGCCGTCGACCTTGTCGGCGAGCGCCTGGGTGCCGTCGGCGACCTGCCGGGAGCCGTCCTGGAGATCACCGGCGCCCGTGTTCAGCTTCTTCAGGCCGTCGGCCAGCTTGCCGCTGCCGCTCTTGGCGTCCTTCAGCCCGTCGGCGAGGTCCTTGGAGCCCTTCTCCGCCTTCCCGATGCCGGTGTTCAGCCTGTCGGCACCCTTGGCGGCCGTGACCGTCTTGTCGTGGATGTCGGAGAACGACACGAAGATCTTGTCCAGGAAGGTGCGCGAGGCCTTGGTGGAGGCGGCCGAGCGGACCTCGTTGAACACGGTCCGCGAGATCTGCCCGACGATGTAGTTGTTCGCGTCGTTGGTGCGCACCTGAAGGGCGCCGGTCTCCGGGGAGCCGCCGGAACTGGAGGCGATCCGCCGGCTGAAGTCGTCCGGCATGGTCAGCGACAGGTAGTACGTGCCGTCCTCGACGCCCTTGCGGGCCTCCTCGTCGCTCACCTCGTGCCACTCGAAGGTCCGGCTGTCGCGCAGCCCGTCGACGATGTCGTCGCCGGCGGTGATCTTCTTGCCGGCCGCGGTCGCGCCCTTGTCGTCGTTCACCAGGGCCACCGGGATGCGGTCCAGACGGCCGTACGGGTCCCAGAACGACCACAGGTACAGGGCGCCGTAGAGCAGCGGCAGCACGAGCAGCGCGACCAGGGCGGCGCGCGGCAGCCTCCCCCGCCCGAAGCGCCTCAGCTCGAGCGCGGCCAGCCTAGGCGAGCGCATCGACGTCCTCCTTGGGGTCGCTCTTCTCGTCGTTGCTCCGGCTGTCGCCCCGGCCGGCCCCCGCCGCGGTGTCCTCGGGGCCGGTCGGTACGACCACGCAGTCACCGGGGGCGGTGCGGCAGACGACGGCCACCGTCGTCCCCGCGCGCGTGAGCGAGCGCAGCAGGTCCCACAACTCGGCGCGTTCGGCGTCCGAGAGCTTCGTGTCGAGGTCGTCGACGCCGAGCAGTCCGGGCCGGCCGAGCAGGGCCAGGGCGATGGACAGGCGCAGCTCCTGCGGCCGCTCCAGGTCGCGGACGGCCGTCCGGGAGCCCTTGGGCAGCGTCTCCAGGTCGAGTCCGGCGGCGGCCAGGGCCGCGTCGACCCGCAGCCGTGCCTCGTGCGTGCGCTGGGTGCGGGGGCGCAGCAGTTCGCGCAGGGAGTCGCCGAAGCGGCTCTGGAGCAGGGCGCGTTCACGCAGGTGCTCGCCCACGGTCAGGGCCGGCTCCAGGTCGGTCACCCCCGCCATGTTGGCCACCGCGCTGACGCGGCGCAGCCGGGCCATGTGCCGGGGCAGTCCGAACCCGCCGACGGTGGCCGCGCCCTCGGTGGGCTTCATCCGTCCCGTGAGCGCGAGCAGCAGGCACGTGCGGCCGGAGCCGGACGGTCCCTCGATCGCGATGAGCGAGCCCGGCTCCGCGTCGAGGGTGACGCCGCGGAAAGCCCACCCCCGAGGCCCCTTGAGCCCGAGACCCTCGGCCCTGACGCCGACGCCGTCCACGCCGTCCACAAGCCCCCCTGCCCCTTCGGTGTTCGAACCGTATTTTTGAACTGACTGGTCAGTGCAAAAATACGCCCGAACCTACGATCGAGGCAAAGCCCCAGGTCAGAACGGATTGTCAGTGCCATACCTCACGATGGGCACATACGGCACCCGTGCCGTCACCCAGACGACAGGAGGTTCGTCATGGCCAACCCGTCCGCAGCCGCCGCACGCCGGCGCCGCGCCACCGGCCCTGCCCCCTCACTGACCGGCCCGGCGAGCGATGTGCACCCCGTGCTCCGCCGGGCCACGGCCCCGCCCGCCGCCCTCGACCTGCTCGCCCAGGCCCGCGCCGGGCTGGAGGAGGCCACCGTCCTGGACACGCCGAACGAGCGCTATGCGACGGCCCACCTCGCCGCCCTGCGCACCGCCGCCGCCGTGCTCGCCGCCCTGGGGCGCCCCGAGACCTCCCCGCGCCGCCGCGCCCGGATCCGCAGCGCCTGGGACGTACTGCCCGAGATCGCCCCCGAACTGACCGAGTGGAGCGCGCTGTTCGCCTCCGGCGCCGCCCGCCGCGCCCGCGCCGAGGCCGGCATCCAGGGCGCGGCGAGCCGGCGGGACGCCGACGACCTGATACGGGACGTGGCGATGTTCCTGCGCATCGTCGAGCGGATGCTCGTCCTCCAGCCGGTCCTGCCCCAGCCCCGCCAGGACACCCGTGACCAGGACGGCCCCAGAGCGCGCGGTGACCTGCCGGACGCGGGCTGAGCGCGGGCGAGTCCGCCGTGCGAGACGCGTCGACCGCACCCGCCCGCGGTGACCGGGTAGGGCAGCGGAGGCAATAGGGTGGAGGACGACTGAAGCCTTCAGCCTTCCGCTCTGCCGAGGAGTCAACTGCCGTGTCGGACCCGATGCGACCCCGCGCCTCTCTCCGTACCGCCGTCGTCTGGGAGGTCCTTCAGGACGCCCTCGACCGCCGGGTCAAGGCCACGGGGCGGGAGTCGCTGGACGTCCTCGACACCGGAGGCGGCAGCGGCCACTTCGCCGTGCCCGTCGCCCGGCTCGGCCACCGCGTCACGGTCGTCGACCCCAGCCCCAACGCCCTGTTCGCGCTGGAGCGCCGGGTCGCCGAGGCCGGTGTCGCCGAGCGGGTCCGCGGCGTCCAGGGCGATGCGCACGGCCTGTTCGACGTGGTCGAGCGCGGTGGCTACGACGCGGTGCTGTGCCATGGCGTCCTGGAGTACGTGGACGACCCGGCCGAGGGCGTCCGCAACGCCGTCGCCGCGCTGCGCTCCGAGGGTCTCCTCAGCCTGCTCGCCGCCGGTCTCGGCGGTGCCGTGCTCGCCCGCGCCCTCGCCGGTCACTTCACCGAGGCCCGGCAGGCGCTGCAGGACCCCGACGGCCGCTGGGGCACGGGCGACCCGATGCCGCGCCGGTTCACCGCCGAGCAGCTCACCGCGCTGGTCGAGGGCGCGGGCCTGAAGGTCGGCGCCGTGCACGGCGTGCGGGTCTTCGCCGACCTCGTCCCCGGCGTCCTCGTGGACACCGAGCCCGGCGCCCTCGACGCGCTGCTCAAGCTGGAGGCCGCCGCGGCCGAGCTGCCCGCCTTCCACTCCGTCGCCACCCAGCTGCATGTCCTCGGCGAGACGCCGGGTGCCGGCGAGGCCTGAGCGCATTGCCGTGACCCGCCGCTGATCAGGGCCTTGGCAGCGGATGGAGTACGCCACAAGACCCCCGATCGAGGGGTTTGCGCCGTATGATCGAGGTACACCACCCGGCATGACGGGTCGGCCGCCGGGGAATGGAAGCCTCAGCGAGCCGGGACGGCCATGACGGACTCCGGTTGGCCAATTGGCGTAGAGGGGCGGGTTTCACGGGGGCGATTCCCTGCCTATCCTGAAGGGACCCCCCGGGTCGCCCCGGCGACTGCACGATGAGGAGGACTCCGTGCCGCTCTCGGAGCACGAGCAGCGCATGCTCGAGCAGATGGAGCGAGCGCTGTACGCCGAAGATCCCAAGTTCGCGTCGGCGCTTGAGGGAAGCGGGCTGCGTACGTACACCCGGCGGCGGGTCTACCAGGCGGTCGCAGGCTTCCTCGTGGGTATCGCGCTCCTCATGGCCGGAATGGTCGCGCAGCTGATCTGGGTCAGCGTGGTGGGTTTCCTCGTCATGCTGGGCTGTGCCGTACTCGCCGTCACCGGCTGGCGCAAGGCCCCGAAGCCGGGCGAGCAGCCCGCGGGCGCCGTCCGCCGCCCGGCGCGACCGAAGCGCTCCATGATGGACCGGATCGAAGAGCGCTGGCAGCGCCGCCGGGACGAACAAGGCCGGTAGCCGTCCGGCGGTTTCCGCGGACGCCGACAGACAACGTGTGAGGGGCGACCACCACCAGGTGGTCGCCCCTCACACGTTGTCTCAGCCCTGCTGTTGCGACGGGCGGCGCAGGCTGGGCCTGGTCGCCGTCACCCGGGTCCTGAGGGCCGACCAGCGACCCGACACCGCCCACAGCACCCGCACCGACGAGCGCGGCAGGAACAGTGCCCGCAACCGTGTGCCGGTGCCCACCGTGCCGCGCAGCCCCTCGATCACCCTGCGCACATCCTCCGCCGCACCCGCCGCCGGGCGCGGCCGAGGCGCGTACAGCACCTGCTCCACCGCGTCCGCGACCCGGTGCACCGCGGCACCCGCCGCCGGATCCAACCGCCCGAGGTCGACGATCCGGGCGGCCGCCCTGCGCGGGGTCAGCGAGTCGTCCGGCGTGATGCTGTGGTCCCAGGCGCTGTCCGTCAGCTCCCGCCAGGCCGCCAGGGTGTGCGCCGCCGCGCCCTGCTCGGTCCGGGCGTGCGCGCCCAGCCGTACCGACCGCACCCGCATCCGCCACAGCAGCGGCGACAGCGGAATCGCCAGTACCACCAGCGCGGTCAGGCCGATCAGCAGATACCACCACGGGCCCGTGCCACCGCCGCCGCTGTGCGGGGCCGCCACGGCGGAGGCGGTGTCGCAGCCCTGCACCTTGATCAGCTGGGGCGTGCAGCTCTGGCTCGGCGAGGCCGCCGCCGAGGGTGCCGTGGACGACTGGTGCGACGGCAGGCCCTGATCGGGCAGCGAGGTGCCGGGCGTGTTCGAAACGGTGTACGACGGCGTGGTGCCGCGGGTCGGGGTCGGCTCGAAGCGGGTCCAGCCCACGCCCTCGAAGTACAGCTCGGGCCAGGCGTGCGCGTCCTTCTGGTTCACCGCGACCGTGCCGTCGGCCTGCGGGGTGCCGGGCGCGAAGCCCACCGCGACCCGGGCCGGGATGCCGAGGGTGCGGGCCATCGCCGCCATGGAGAAGGAGAAGTGGACGCAGAAGCCCTGCTTCTTCTTCAGGAAGTTCGCGATGGCGTTCGGACCGCGGCCGACCTCCACCTGGGTGTCGTACTGGAAGCCGCCCGAGACGGCGAAGTAGTCCTGGAGCTTGACCGCCTCCTCGTAGTGGTTGCGGGCGCCCGCCGTGATCTCCTTGGCGGTCTTGGCCACCACCTGCGGCAGCGCGGACGGCACCTTCGTGTACTCGCGCTTCAGGGCCGCCGGCGGCTCCGGCGCCGTGGCCAGCTGCTCGGCCGTGGGTCGCACGTCCAGGCTGGTGACCTGGTAGGTCGCACCGCGCGTGGTCTGGCCGCGGTCGCCGACGAGGGTCATGCCGACCGGCTCGTAGCGCCAGCGGCCGCCGATCCTCACTTCGCTCGGCGGGTACGGCATCGGCAGCCAGTCCTGGGCGTACCAGTCCGACGCCGAGACCGTGGTCGTCACCGCGCCGCGCTTGACGTCCGCGGCGAGGCCGATGGGTGTGGGGAACTTGTCCGGTACGCCGACGATGTGCCGCTGGGCCGGTTTCCAGCTGGTGCCGTCGAAGTCGTCCAGGGAGACGATCCGCAGATACAGGTCCGAGATGTCGTTCGTGCTGGTCTTCAGGGACAGCACCTGGCGGTCGTTGTCCGTGTTCAGGCTGTCGCGCAGCGACACCAGCGGGTTGACTGCGGAGATCGTGCCGCCGTTGCCGTTGCCCGTTCCTATGCCCGTGCCGGCGCCGTCGAGCAGGCCGCCCTGCATCGCGGGCAGAGCGAGCGGCACGACCAGGGCCGCGCCGAGCGCGACCGCGCCGATCCGGCGTCCGGTGCGCACCGGGGCCACCGCCCCCGCCTCCGGGGAGCCCGGGGAACGGGCGGCGCCGCCGAAGACCCGGCCCCACTGCGCCAGCCGGTCCCGGCCCTCCGCGAGCAGCAGCATCAGATAGCCGGCCGAAGCCACCAGGAACCACAGCCAGTCGGCCCCGCCGTCGGACAGCCCGGCGGCCACCGAGTACAGCGCGAGCAGCGGCAGTCCGGCCGGGGCCGCGCTGCGGAACGTGACGGCAAGGGTGTCCACCAGCAGGCCGATCAGCAGGACGCCGCCGATCAGCATCAGCTTGATGCCATCGGTGAGCGGCGCGGGTATCGCGTACTCGCTGACGTCGTTGGAACCCTGCTGGAGCAGGTCGGCGAAGTGCCGGATGGCGTTCGGGCCGGGGACCAGCCCGATGATCGCGTACTCCCGCGCGAAGACCAGGGTCAGCAGCACCAGGGTGACCAGCGCCTGTGCCGCCACGGTCAGCGGCCGGCCCAGCGGCACCCGGCGGGCCGCCGCGCCCACCCCGGTCTGCACGGCCACCAGCGGGACCAGCTGCAGCAGCCAGGTCGGCTCGGCCACCAGGGGCAGCAGCGAGCAGGAGGCCATCAGCGTGGCCGCGGCCGCGCACAGTGCCAGTCGTGCCCGCCCGCTCATCCCGTCGCCTCCCCGCTCACGGCGGCCAGACCCGACCGCTCCCGGTCCGCCTGCAGCCACAGCGCGTTCAGTGCGGCGCCGCGCGGCACGCTCAGCGCCGTCCAGCCCGCCTCGCGCAGCATGCGCAGCCGCTCGGCGTGCCGGTCGCCCGGCCGGGGCACGTCGGTGGCCTCCCGCACCCAGGTGTCCGGGTCCAGCACGAAGGCGACGGCACCGCCGCTGCGCCGGCTCATCTTGGCGACGCTCGCGGCCTGTTCCTCGTCCAGGTCGCCCAGGAAGGCCACCAGCAGCCCCTCGTTGCCGCCGCGCAGCACGTCGTACGCCCGGGACAGGCCCGTGCCGTCGGAGTGGTCGATCACCGCGAGGGTGTCCATCATCAGCCCGGCCGCCTCCGCGCTCTCCTGGCCGGTGCCGGCGAACCCGTCGGCACCCTCGCCGGGCACCATGCTGCCGCTGTCGGTCAACAGCCGTACCGAGAAGCCCCGTTCGAGCATGTGCACCAGCACCGAGGCGGCGCCGGAGACGGCCCACTCGAAGGCCGAGTCGGGGCCCGCGCCCTCGTAGGCGCCGCCCCGGGTGTCCAGCAGGACGGTGCACCTGGAGCGCCGGGGCTGCTCCTCGCGCCGCACCATCAACTCGCCGTAGCGCGCGGTGGACCGCCAGTGCACCCGGCGCAGGTCGTCGCCGTAGCGGTAGCCGCGCGGGATCACGTCGTCCTCGCCCGCCAGGGCGAGCGAGCGTTGCCGCCCGTCGCCGTACCCCTTCGCCTCGCCGCTGAAGCGGACCGGTGTGAGCGGCTCCACGCGCGGGATGACTGTGAGGGTATCGAACGTCGAGAAGGAACGGGTGAGTTCGCACATCCCGAACGGGTCCGTCAGCCGCAGCTGGAGCGGGCCCAGCGGGTAGCGGCCGCGCAGGTCGGAGCGGACCCGGTAGGACACCTCGCGGCGGCCGCCCGGCTCCACCCGGTCCAGCACGAACCGGGGACGGGGCCCGAGGACGTACGGCACCCGGTCCTGGAGCATCAGCAGGCCGGTGGGCAGCCGGGAGACGTTGTCCATCCGCAGGTGCACCCGGGCCTCGCTGCCGGCCGGCACGCGCGCGGGGGCGAGGCGGCGGGTGCCGGCCACCCGGTAACGCGTGCGGTACACCACCGTCGCGCAGATCAGGGGCAGCGAGGCCAGCAGCAGGCCGACCCGCAGCAGATCGCTCTGGCCCAGGACGTACGCGCAGATCGCGGCTGCGATACCGGCCGCCAGGAAGGAACGGCCACGGGTCGTCAGGCCCTCCAGGGCCGTACGGACGCCGCCCGTCTCCCCGCGGTCGGACTCCGCCTGCCCGGTCCCCCCGGCACTCATCACAGACTCCGCGGGGGCTGCTGGGGATACGCCGGGACGTTCCGGCCGAGGCCGCCGAAGCCCGGTGACTGCTGTCCCGGAGCCGCGGGCACCGGGGTGTGCTGGAGGATCTCCCGCACGACCTGCTCGGCCGTACGGCGGTTCAGCTGGGCCTGGGCCGTGGGCAGCAGGCGGTGCGCGAGGACGGCGACGGCGAGCGCCTGGACGTCGTCCGGCAGGGCGTACTCCCGGCCGGCCAGGGCCGCGGAGGCTTTCGCCGCGCGCAGCAGATGCAGCGTCGCGCGCGGGGAGGCGCCGAGTCTGAGGTCGGGGTGGGTGCGCGTGGCGGCGACCAGCTCCACCGCGTACCGCCGGACCGGCTCGGAGACGTGCACCCCGCGCACCGCCTCGATCAGCTTCACGATCTCGTGCGCGTGCGCCACCGGCTGCAGGTCCTCCAGCGGGCTCGCTCCGCCGTGGATGTCGAGCATCTGCAGCTCGGCCTCCACACTCGGGTAGCCGACGGAGACGCGGGCCATGAAACGGTCGCGCTGGGCCTCGGGCAGCGGGTAGGTGCCCTCCATCTCGACGGGGTTCTGCGTGGCCACCACCATGAACGGGCTGGGCAGTTCGTACGTCTGCCCGTCGATGGTGACCTGCCGCTCCTCCATGGACTCCAGCAGCGCCGACTGGGTCTTGGGCGAGGCGCGGTTGATCTCGTCGCCGATCACGATCTGCGCGAAGATGGCGCCCGGCTTGAACTCGAAGTCCCGGCGCTGCTGGTCCCAGATGGACACACCGGTGATGTCCGAGGGCAGCAGGTCGGGCGTGAACTGGATGCGCCGCACAGAGCAGTCGATGGACCGTGCCAGCGCCTTGGCCAGCATCGTCTTGCCCACGCCGGGGACGTCCTCGATCAGCAGGTGGCCCTCGGCGAGCAGCACGGTCAGCGCGAGCCGTACGACCTCGGGCTTGCCCTCGATCACGCCTTCCACCGAACCGCGCACCCGCTCCACCGTGGCGGTCAGATCAGTGAGGCTCGCTCGATCGTCATAGGTCGTCACCCGGCCCTCCTCGGCCCGTTCTTTCCGGGCCGACGCTGCTTGCGAAACCGGCCCACCCCGAAACACGGACACCACGCCGGAAAGGTTCCGCGTGACGTCACACCCGCATTCTTGCCGCCGTTACCGATTCGTGTCACTCGCCTGTGGACAACTGCCCGCACGATGTCGGTCTTACGTCTTTTTCGACCGCATTTTCGATACGGGGGTGGCGGGATGCTTTCGGGGTGGCCGGCCGGTTCGCCCGGTCAGGCCGGGTCGACCTCGCGCAGCAGACCGGTGCGCACGTCGAACACGAAACCGCGCACGTCGTCGGTGTGCAGCAGGAACGGCGAGGTGCGCACGCGCTGCATGGACTGGCGGACGTCCTGGTCGACGTCCCGGAAGGCCTCCACCGCCCAGGCCGGCCGCTGGCCGACCTCCATCTCCAGGTCGTGCCGGAAGTCCTCGGTGATGGACTCCATGCCGCAGCCGGTGTGGTGGATGAGCACGACGCTGCGGGTGCCGAGCGCCCGCTGGCTGATGGTCAGGGAGCGGATCACGTCGTCGGTGACGACACCACCGGCGTTGCGGATGGTGTGACAGTCACCGAGCTCCAGGCCGAGCGCGGCGTGCAGGTCGAGGCGGGCGTCCATGCACGCCACGACGGCGACCCTCAGGACGGGACGGGCGTCCATGCCCGGGTCGGTGAACTCGGCGGCGTACGTCTGGTTGGACTCCACCAGGCGATCCGTCACGGTGCCGCTGTCGGGTATGGCGCCTTCGGATCCAGTGGGAACTGCTGCGGAAGTCGTCATACTCATGACGTTACTGGTCACGCCCGGTCCTGGCTCTCTGTGAGAGGGGACAAAGAACGTCATCGCGGCTTGTTGTGAGCTAACCCACAGGGAGGGCAAACCTGCTCCGGGCGGGTGAATCCCGCCGAATTGCGGTCCCCGCCGCGATGCGGTAGGCGACGCGCAGGCCGGTTGATTGACCGCGAGACAGGGTGGACTAAAGTGGCGCGAAGCGGGAGACGCGGCTCTCCCTGCTGGTGAAACCCCCGGAGACCCCGGACCGCATCCGGACCGTCTCCCCACGTGCGCGGCGCGTACGTACGGCTCGGCCTCCTCCCGCTCCCGGTCCGGCAGACGCTTCCGGCGCCGGCAGGCCTCCCCCTCACGAGCTGGCGGGGACCCGGCGGTGCGTACGGCCCTGCCGGAAGATGAGAGGCCCCCTTGAGCCAGAGTCGACACGTCCCGGTGATGCTCCAGCGGTGCCTGGACCTGCTGGCGCCCGCCCTGGAGCGCCCGGGAGCGGTGGTCGTCGACTGCACCCTCGGCCTCGGCGGACACAGCGAGGCGCTGCTCGCCCGGTTCCCCGAGGCGCGGCTGATCGGACTCGACCGGGACAAGGAGGCGCTGCGGCTGTCCGGCGAGCGGCTGGCGCCCTTCGGTGAGCGCGCCACGCTGGTGCACGCCGTCTACGACGAACTGCCCGAGGTACTGCACCGGCTGCGCATCGCGCGCGTGCAGGGCGTTCTGTTCGACCTCGGGGTCTCCTCCATGCAGCTGGACGAGGCCGACCGCGGCTTCGCCTACGCCCAGGACGCGCCCCTGGACATGCGCATGGACCAGACGACCGGCATCAGCGCCGCCGAGGTCCTCAACACCTATCCGGCGGGCGAACTCGTGCGCATCCTGCGCGCGTACGGCGAGGAGAAGCAGGCCAAGCGGATCGTGGCCGCGATCGTCCGGGAGCGCGAGAAGGAGCCGTTCAGCAACAGCGCGCGCCTGGTCGAGCTGATCCGGGACGCCCTCCCGCAGGCCGCCAAGCGCACCGGCGGCAACCCCGCCAAGCGCACCTTCCAGGCGCTGCGTATCGAGGTCAACGGTGAACTGGCCGTCCTGGAGCGGGCGATCCCGGCGGCGGTGAAGTCCCTCGCCGTCGGCGGGCGGATCGCCGTGCTGTCGTATCACTCGCTCGAAGACCGGCTGGTCAAACAGGTGTTCGCGGCCGGTGCCGCGTCCACCGCGCCGCCCGGGCTGCCGGTGGTGCCCGAGCGCTACCAGCCGCGGCTCAAGCTGCTCACCCGGGGTGCCGAACTTCCCACCGAGGAAGAGGTCGCCGAGAACCGCCGGGCCGCACCGGCCCGGCTGCGCGGTGCCGAGCGCATCAGGGAGGACGCCGAGTGAGGGAGACGGGTCGGTTGGATTCCCGGACTCACGTAGGGGGTCGTGCGGATTTCCGAGTTCATCGGGGGAGCCGTGAGTAGGAAACCCGTACTGAGGGGGCGGGCCGCGCGGCTCGCCCGGCTCTTCCCGGCAGGCCGTGCGCGGGCCGCCCGCGCGCCGTTCGTGCTCCTGGTCGTCCTGCTCCTCAGCGGCGGCCTCATCGGTCTGCTGGTGCTGAACTCCGCGCTCAGCGAAGGCTCGTTCAAACTCGCCGACCTGCAGAAGCAGACGAAGAGCCTCACCGACGAGGAGCAGGCCCTCCAGCGGGACATCGACGCCTACTCGTCCCCCGACGCCCTCCAGCGCCGCGCCCGCGAACTCGGCATGGTCCCCGGTGGCGACCCGGCCTTCCTCGGCTCCGACGGCAAGATCAAGGGCGTCCCGAGCGCCGCGAGCCCCGAGCCCGCCGCCCTCACCGCCTCGGTCGCGACCGGGACCCCGACTCCGCCCACCGCCCTCCCCGCGACCCCCGCGCCCGTCCCGGCGGCCCAGGGCCAGCCCCAGCCGCAGCCCGCCGCCGTAACCCCCCAGCCGCAGCCCGCCGCCACAACACCCCAGCCCGCCCCCGCGACCCCCGATCCGGCCGTGGCCGTCCCCCCGCCACCGGCCAACCTCCAGCTCACCCCCACTCCCACCCCGACCCCCGGCAGGTGACGGAAGTGTCCGACAGGGAACCGCCGCGCCGCCGGGTGCCCGGGCCTGCGTCTGCGCTCTGCTCGAGTGACTCGGGTGCGGGGAGCGGTGGCCGTGGCCGTGAGGTGCGCGTGAGGTGGTGCCGGCCGGTCCGGTGCTGTGCTCCGGCGGGTGCTGTGGTGCCGCGTTCGATCGTCCAGTCCATTCCGACCCCGACCCCCGGCAGGTGACGGAAGTGTCCGACAGGGAACCGCCGCGCCGCCGGGTGCCCGGGCCTGCCAGGCCGCCGCGGCCCAGGAGTGCTGCCGTGCGCCGGCAGCCGGGGCCCGGTGCGCGTCCGGTGCGGCGGCCGAGCGGTGCGCGGCCGCCGGCCTACCGGCCCCTCCGGCTCGGCAGCCCGCGGCCCCGGCTGCGCATGGTCAGCCTCACGCTGACCCTGGTGCTGCTCGCCTTCGTGGTACGGCTGCTCCAGGTGCAGGCCGTCGACGCCAGCGCGTACGCCGCGCGGGCCGAGCAGAACCGGTATGTCGTGCACACGCTGGCCGCCGAGCGCGGCGGGATCACCGACCGCAACGGCGTGGCCCTCGCCATCAGCGAGGACGCGTACGACATCACGGCCGATCCGACGATGTTCGGCAGGAAGCAGCTGAAGATCGACGACGGGCCCGAGCAGGCCGCCGCGCTGCTCGCGCCGATCCTCGGGCAGGACCAGGCCGCGATCGTGAAGAAGCTGCGGCCCGAGAACAAGAACTCCCGGTACGCCCGGCTCGCCACCCGGCAGACCCCGCAGGTCTGGAAGCAGATCAAGGACCTGAAGAACGCCCTCGCCAAGAAGGCGGGGACGGACAACAACACCGCCAACGTGCTCGCCGGTGTTTTCGCCGACCCCAGCAGCCAGCGGGTGTATCCGAACGGCGATCTCGCCGCCGGGATACTGGGCTGGGTCAACGCCGACGGCCAGGGCGGCGGCGGCGTCGAGCAGCAGCTGAACAGGCAGCTGGCCGGGAAGGACGGCAAGATCCGTTATGCCCAGTCCGGCGGGCGTGAGGTGCCCACCGCGGGATCGGCGGAGACCCCCGCCGTGCCCGGCTCCGACGTCGAGCTGACCATCGACCGCGACATCCAGTGGGCCGCGCAGAACGCGATCACCGAGCAGGTGCAGAAGTCCAGGGCCGACCGCGGTTACGTGGTCGTCCAGGACACCCGCACCGGGCAGATCCTGGCCATGGCCAACTCGCCGGGCTTCAACCCCAACGACCTGTCGAAGGCCGACGGCGCGGCCATGGGCAACGCGGCCCTCCAGGACGCCTACGAACCCGGCTCCACCGCCAAGGTCATGTCCATGGCAGCCGTGCTGGAGGAGAACGCGGCGACCCCGCTCACCCACGTCGTCGTACCCAACCGGCTGCACCGCGGCGACCGGCTCTTCTCGGACGACGTCGACCACGGCACCTGGTACCTCACGCTCAACGGCGTCCTCGCGAAGTCCAGCAACATCGGCACCATCCTCGCCACCGGCCAGCTCGGCAAGACCCAGCCCGAGGCCAACAAGGTCCTCTACTCGTATCTGCGCAAGTTCGGCATCGGCAGCTCCACCGGGCTCGGTTTCCCGGGAGAGACGCCGGGCATCCTCGCGCCGTACCAGAAGTGGTCCACCTCGCAGCAGTACACGATTCCTTTCGGCCAGGGCTTCTCCCTCAACGCGATGCAGGCCGCCTCCGTGTACTCGACCATCGCCAACGGCGGGGTCCGGATCCAGCCGACCCTGGTGCGCGGCACCAAGGGCGCCGACGGGCGCTTCACCCCGGCGCCCAAGGCCAAGGAGACGCGGGTCGTCAGCGAGAAGACCGCCAAGACGCTCGCCCAGATGCTGGAGTCCGTCGTGGACGACGAGCAGGGCACCGGCGCCAAGGCGCGTATCCCCGGCTACAACGTCGCCGGTAAGACCGGCACGGCCAACCGCGTGGATCCGGCCACCGGCAAGTACCGCGGCTTCACCTCGTCCTTCGCCGGCTTCGCCCCCGCCGACAACCCCCGGATCACCGTCTACTGCGCCATCCAGAACGCCACCTCGGGCAACTACTACGGCGGCCAGATCTGCGGTCCCATCTACAAGCAGGTGATGGAGTTCGCCCTGAAGACTCTCCAGGTCCCGCCGACCGGGGGGCCGGCCGCCGCCCTGCCCGTCGACTACAAGCCCTGATCAGCACCGGAACACCAGGAACGAACTCGTGACAACGATCACCCCCGACGCCGGGAACCAAGGGGCCGACAGCCCCTCGCTTCGCCCCGGAGCGGCTGCGCCCGGTACGCTCACCGCCGTGCCACACGCTGATCAGTCCCAAACCACCCAGAAGGGCGCTTCCGTGACATATCCGGGACCGCCGCGACCGGCTCAGGTCTCCGCCACACCCCTCGCGGAACTGGCCGATCAGCTGGGTGCCGCCGCTGCGGGGGCCGCCGCCGAGATCACGGGGATCACCCACGACTCGCGCGCCGTCCGCCCCGGCGACCTGTACGCCGCCCTCCCGGGCGCCCGCCTGCACGGCGCGGACTTCGTCACCCAGGCCGCCGGCCTCGGCGCGGCCGCCGTGCTCACCGACCCGACGGGCGCCGAGCGCGCCGCCGCGACCGGGCTGCCGGTCCTCGTCGTGGACGACCCGCGCGCGCGGATGGGCGAACTGGCGGCGACGATCTACGGCCGCCCCGGCCGCGACCTGCTCCAGATCGGCATCACCGGCACCTCCGGCAAGACCACCACGGCCTACCTCGTCGAGGGCGGCCTGAAGACGGTCAGGTCGACCGGCCTGGTCGGCACGGTCGAGATGCGCATCGGCGACGAGCGCATCAAGTCCGAGCGCACCACCCCCGAGGCCACCGACCTCCAGGCACTCTTCGCCGTCATGCGCGAACGCGGTGTCGAGGCGGTCGCCATGGAGGTCTCCAGCCACGCCCTGGTCCTCGGCCGGGTCGACGGCTGTGTCTTCGACATCGCCGTCTTCACCAACCTCAGCCCGGAGCACATGGAGTTCCACTCCGACATGGAGGACTACTTCCGGGCCAAGGCGCAGCTGTTCACCCCGGAACGCAGCAGGCTGGGCGTGATCAACGCCGACGACGAGTACGGCCGTCGGCTCGCGAAGGAGGCCACGGTCCCCGTCGTCACCTTCTCCGCCGAGGGCCACCCCGACGCCGACTGGCGCGCCGAGGACGTCCGGGTCGGCCCCATGGACTCGACGTTCACCGTCCTCGGCCCGAACGGCGAGCGGATCCACGCCAAGTCGCCGCTGCCGGGACCCTTCAACGTGGCGAACACCCTCGCCGCCGTCGTCGCCCTCGCCGCGGCCGGTCTCGACCCGCAGACCGCCGCCGACGGCATCGCCGCCGTCCCGGGCGTCCCCGGCCGTCTGGAGCGCGTGGACGCCGGGCAGCCCTACCTCGCCGTCGTGGACTACGCCCACAAGACCGACGCCGTCGAGTCCGTGCTCAAGGCGCTGCGCAAGGTCACCAAGGGCCGGTTGCACGTGGTCCTCGGCTGCGGCGGCGACCGTGACCAGACCAAGCGCGCACCGATGGGTGCCGCCGCGGCCCGGCTCGCCGACACGGCCGTACTGACCTCCGACAATCCCCGCTCCGAGGACCCGCTCGCGATCCTCGCGACCATGCTCCAGGGCGCCGCCTCCGTGCCCGCGCACGAGCGCGGCGAGGTGCTCCTCTTCGAGGACCGGGCCGCGGCGATCGCCGCCGCCGTGGGCCGCGCCCAGGCCGGCGACACCCTGCTGGTCGCGGGCAAGGGCCACGAGCAGGGCCAGGACATCGCCGGCGTGGTCCGTCCCTTCGACGACCGCCAGGTGCTCCGCGAAGCCATCCAGAAGACCCAGGGATGAAAATCCAGAAGACCCAGGGGATGAACTTGTGATCGCCCTCTCCCTCGCCGAGATCGCAGCAGTCGTCGGCGGGCAGACGCACGACATACCTGATCCGTCCGTCCAGGTCACGGGACCGGTCGTCCGGGACTCCCGCGAGGTGGTGCCCGGCAGCCTGTTCGCCGCCTTCGCCGGCGAGCGCGTGGACGGCCACGACTTCGCACCGCAGGTCGTCGAGGCGGGCGCGGTCGCCGTACTGGCGTCGCGCCCCGTCGGCGTGCCCGCGATCGTGGTCGAGGACGTCCAGACCGCCCTCGGTGCCCTCGCCCGGCACGTCGTACGGCGGCTCGGCGCGGCCCTGGTCGCCCTGACCGGCTCGGCGGGCAAGACCAGCACCAAGGACCTGATCGCGCAGGTGCTCCGGCGCAAGGCGCCGACGGTCTTCACGCCCGGCTCGCTCAACAACGAGATCGGCCTGCCGCTGACCGCCCTGTCGGCCACCGAGGAGACGCAGTTCCTCGTGCTGGAGATGGGCGCCCGGGGCATCGGGCACATCCGCTACCTGACCGACCTGACCCCGCCGAGGATCGGCCTGGTCCTCAACGTGGGCACCGCCCACATCGGCGAGTTCGGCGGCCGGGAGCAGATCGCCCAGGCGAAGGGGGAGCTGGTCGAGGCGCTGCCTCCGGCCGAGGACGGCGGTGCGGCGATCCTCAACGCCGACGACCCGCTGGTCCGGGCCATGGCCTCCCGTACCAAGGCGAAGGTGGTCCTTTTCGGAGAGTCGGCCGAAGCGGACGTACGCGCCGAGAACGTGCGACTCACGGACAGCGGACAGCCCTCCTTCAGGCTTCTCACACCCTCCGGTGCATGCGATGTGACCATGCGCCTGTACGGTGAGCACCACGTGTCGAACGCGCTCGCCGCGGCCGCCGTCGCCCATGAGCTGGGCATGTCCGCGGAAGAGATCGCCACCGCGCTCTCCGAGGCGGGCTCCCTCTCCCGCTGGCGCATGGAGGTCACCGAGCGGCCGGACGGCGTGACCATCGTCAACGACGCCTACAACGCCAACCCCGAGTCCATGCGGGCCGCCCTCCGGGCGCTCGCGGCCATGGGCAAGGGGCGCCGCACGTGGGCGGTGCTCGGCAAGATGGCCGAGCTGGGGGACGAGGCGCTCGCCGAGCACGACGCCGTCGGACGGCTCGCCGTCCGGCTCAACGTCAGCAAGCTCGTCGCCGTCGGGGGGATTGAGGCCTCCTGGCTGCAACTGGGCGCATATAACGAGGGTTCGTGGGGTGAGGAGTCGGTGCACGTGTCCGACGCACAGGCGGCGATCGACCTGTTGCGCAGCGAGTTGCGCCCGGGGGACGTCGTGCTCGTGAAGGCGTCCCGTTCGGTGGGTCTGGAGAGCGTTGCCCAGGCGCTCGTCGAGACCGGTGCCGAGGGCGAGGTTGCCGCCCGATGATGAAGCAGATCCTGTTCTCAGGAGTCATTGGCCTCTTCCTGACGCTGATCGGCACGCCGCTGCTGATCAAGCTCCTCGCCCGCAAGGGCTACGGCCAGTACATCCGTGACGACGGCCCGCGCGAGCACGCCAGCAAGCGCGGTACGCCGACCATGGGCGGCATCGCCTTCATCCTGGCGACGATCGCCGCGTACTTCCTGAGCAAGCTCATCACGGGTTACCCGCCCACCTACTCCGGCATCCTGGTCCTCGGCCTGATGTTCGGCATGGGCCTGGTCGGCTTCCTCGACGACTACATCAAGATCGTCAAGCGGCGTTCGCTGGGCCTGCGGGCCAAGGCGAAGATGGCCGGCCAGCTGATCGTCGGCATCAGTTTCGCCGTGCTGTCGCTGATGTTCGCCGACGCGCGCGGCCACACCCCGGCCTCCACCAAGCTGTCCTTCATCACCGACTTCGGCTGGACGATCGGCCCGGTGCTGTTCGTCGTCTGGGCGCTGTTCATGATCCTCGCGATGTCGAACGGCGTGAACCTCACCGACGGTCTGGACGGTCTGGCCACCGGAGCCTCCGTGCTGGTCTTCGGCGCCTACACGTTCATCGGCGTGTGGCAGTTCCAGGAGTCCTGCGCCAACGCGCAGACGCTGACCAACCCGGCCGCCTGCTACGAGGTGCGCGACCCGCTCGACCTCGCGGTGATCGCCTCCGCGCTGATGGGCGCCTGCCTGGGCTTCCTGTGGTGGAACACCTCGCCGGCGAAGATCTTCATGGGCGACACCGGTTCGCTCGCGCTCGGCGGTGTCCTGACCGGTCTGGCCATCCTCTCCCGCACGGAGCTGCTGCTGGCCATCATGGGCGGCCTGTTCGTCCTGATCACCATGTCGGTCGTCATCCAGGTCGGCTCCTTCCGGCTCACCGGCAAGCGCGTCTTCCGGATGGCGCCACTCCAGCACCACTTCGAACTCAAGGGCTGGTCCGAAGTCCTGGTGGTGGTCCGATTCTGGATCATCCAGGGCATCTGTGTGATTGTCGGACTGGGCCTCTTCTATGCAGGATGGGCAGCGGACAAGTGACCTCCACCTCGGAGCTCTTCGACTTCCAGGGCAAGCACGTCACCGTCGCCGGGCTCGGTGTCTCCGGCGTCCCGGCGGCCAAGGTGCTGCACGCGCGCGGGGCGATCGTCACGGTCGTCAACGACGGCGACGACGCACGCGCGCGTGAGCAGGCCGCGGAGCTGGAGGCGCTCGGGATCACCGTGCGCCTCGGCGACGGGGCGACCCTGCCGGAGGGCACCGAGCTGATCGTCACCGCGCCCGGCTGGAAGCCCGGCAAGCCCCTGTTCACCGCGGCGGCCGAGGCGGGCGTGCCGGTCTGGGGCGACGTCGAGCTGGCCTGGCGCCTGCGCGGCCCCGACGCGGCGCCCTGGCTGGCCGTGACGGGCACCAACGGCAAGACCACGACCGTGCAGATGCTCGCGTCCATCCTGAAGGCCGCGGGCCTGCGCACGGCCGCCGTCGGCAACATCGGCGTCTCCCTGCTGGACGTGGTCCTCGGCGAGGAGCGGTACGACGTTCTCGCGGTCGAGCTCTCCAGCTACCAGCTGCACTGGGCGCCCTCGCTGCGCGCCCACTCGGCGGTCGTCCTCAACCTCGCCCCGGACCACCTCGACTGGCACGGCTCCATGGAGGCCTACGCCGCCGACAAGGGCCGTATCTACGAAGGCAATCGGGTCGCCTGCGTCTACAACGTGGCCGACAAGCTCACCGAGGAGCTGGTGCGCGAGGCCGATGTCGAGGAGGGCTGCCGGGCGATCGGCTTCACCCTCGGCGCCCCCGCGCCCTCCCAACTCGGCGTCGTGGACGGGATCCTGGTCGACCGCGCCTTCGTGGAGAACCGGCAGAAGAACGCCCAGGAGCTGGCCGAGGTCTCCGACATCAACCCGCCGGCCCCGCACAACATCGCCAACGCCCTTGCCGCGGCGGCCCTCGCGCGCGCCTTCGGGGTACCGGCCAAGGCCGTACGCGAGGGCCTCAGGGCCTTCCGGCCGGACGCCCACCGCATCGCGCACGTCGCCGACATCGACTCCGTGGCATACGTGGACGACTCCAAGGCCACCAACACACATGCCGCCGAAGCCTCGTTGGCGACATATGAGTCGATTGTATGGATTGCGGGCGGTCTGGCGAAGGGCGCGGCCTTCGACGAGCTGGTCGCCAAGTCGGCGAAGCGACTTCGCGGCGCCGTCCTGATCGGCGCCGATCGTGCCCTGATCCGCGAGGCCCTCGCGCGACACGCCCCGGAAGTACCCGTCGTGGACCTCGACCGGACCGACACTGGGGCGATGCTGCAGGCGGTGACGGAAGCCAAGCGGCTCGCGCAGCCCGGTGACACGGTGCTGCTCGCCCCGGCCTGCGCCTCCATGGACATGTTCACCAACTACAACCAGCGCGGTGACGCGTTCGCGGCGGCGGTCCGCGAACTCGGAGCCTGACCCCGGCCGCCTGCCGGGCGGATCTTGGGAGGGACGCGTGGGACGGTCGACGTTCGGTGGAGGCGCCGATGCCCAGTAGCCGTACCGGAAAGCCGCCCGCACGGGGGGCGTCCCGTCCGCGTCCCGCCGTCCCCCCGCGCGAGAGTGCCGTCCAACGGCTCTACGACCGTGCCCGCAAGGCCTGGGACCGCCCGCTGACCGCCTACTACCTGATCCTCGGCGGCAGCGTGCTGATCACCGTGCTGGGCCTGGTCATGGTCTACTCGGCCTCCCAGGTCACCGCGCTGCAGATGTCGCTGCCGGGGTCGTACTTCTTCCGCAAGCAGCTGCTGGCCGCCGTGATGGGCGGCGTACTGCTGTTCGTGGCCTCCCGCATGCCGGTGAAGCTGCACCGCGCGCTGGCCTACCCGATGCTGGCCGGTGCCGTCTTCCTGATGGCCCTGGTGCAGGTGCCGGGGATAGGGATGGCGGTCAACGGCAACCAGAACTGGATCTCCCTCGGCGGCTCCTTCCAGATCCAGCCGAGCGAGTTCGGCAAGCTGGCCCTGGTGCTGTGGGGTGCGGACCTGATCGCGCGCAAGCAGGAGCGGAAGCTGCTGACCCAGTGGAAGCACATGCTGGTGCCGCTGGTGCCGGTCACCTTCCTGCTGCTCGGGCTGATCATGCTCGGCGGCGACATGGGCACCGCGATCATTCTCACGGCGATCCTGTTCGGCCTGCTGTGGCTCGCCGGGGCGCCGACGAGACTGTTCGTCGGGGTCCTCCAGATCGCCGTTCTGATCGGTTTCGTCCTGATCAAGACCAGCCCCAACCGGATGGCCCGGCTCGCCTGCATCGGCGCCACGCAGCCCAGGACGGGCGGCGCCGACTGCTGGCAGGCCGTGCACGGCATCTATGCTCTCGCCTCCGGCGGACTCTTCGGCTCCGGTCTCGGCGCAAGTGTGGAAAAATGGGGGCAACTCCCGGAAGCCCACACCGACTTCATCTTCGCGGTCACCGGTGAGGAACTGGGCCTGGCGGGGACGCTGTCGGTACTGGCCCTGTTCGCGGCTCTAGGCTATGCGGGTATCCGCGTGGCCGGACGCACGGAGGACCCCTTCGTGAGGTACGCCGCGGGAGGCGTGACCACCTGGATCACCGCCCAGGCGGTGATCAACATCGGTGCGGTGCTCGGCCTGCTGCCGATCGCCGGCGTCCCCCTCCCGCTGTTCTCCTACGGAGGGTCCGCCCTGCTGCCGACCATGTTCGCCATCGGGCTGCTGATCGCTTTCGCGCGCGACGAGCCCGCTGCGCGGGCGGCGCTTGCGATGCGGCAACCCCGCTTTGGTAGAAAGCGGGGTACTGGGGGCTCCGGGTCCGGTCGGAGTCCCCGGAGATGGAACACGATGCGACGGCGTGCCTCGGTGGCGCGTTCGTCCGGAGAGCGGTGAATTTCGGTGCATGTCGTACTCGCCGGTGGGGGGACCGCCGGCCACATCGAGCCCGCGCTCGCCCTCGCGGACGCCCTGCGCAGGCAGGACCCGACCGTGGGGATCACGGCCCTGGGCACGGAGCGCGGCCTGGAGACCCGGCTCGTCCCGGAGCGCGGCTACGAGCTGGCGCTGATCCCGGCGGTGCCGCTGCCCCGCAAGCCCACCCCAGAGCTGATCACCGTTCCCGGCCGGCTGCGCGGCACGATCAAGGCCGCCGAGCAGATCCTGGAACGCACCAAGGCGGACGTGGTGGTCGGTTTCGGCGGTTATGTCGCCCTACCCGGCTATCTGGCTGCCAAGCGCCTCGGTGTGCCCATCGTGATCCACGAGGCCAACGCCCGTCCCGGCCTGGCCAACAAGATCGGCTCGCGGTACGCGGCCCGGGTCGCCGTCTCCACTCCGGACAGCAAGCTGCGCGACGCCCGCTACATCGGCATCCCGCTGCGTCGGTCCATCGCCACCCTGGACCGCGCCGCCGCCCGTCCCGAGGCCCGCGCGATGTTCGGGCTCGACCCGAACCTGCCGACGCTGCTCGTCACCGGCGGCTCGCAGGGGGCCCGGCGCCTCAACGAGGTCGTCCAGCAGGTCGCGCCGTGGCTCCAGCAGGCCGGCATTCAGATCCTGCACGCGGTCGGCCCGAAGAACGAACTGCCGCGGGTGCAGCAGATGCCGGGAATGCCCCCCTATATCCCGGTAAGTTACCTGGACCGGATGGACCTCGCGTACGCCGCGGCCGACATGATGCTCTGCCGCGCGGGCGCGATGACCGTCGCCGAACTCTCCGCCGTCGGACTCCCGGCCGCCTACGTCCCGCTGCCCATCGGCAACGGCGAACAGCGGCTCAACGCCCAGCCGGTGGTGAAGGCCGGCGGCGGACTCCTCGTCGACGACGCGGAGCTGACGCCCGAGTGGGTGCAGCAGAACGTCCTGCCCGTGCTCGCCGACCCGCACCGGCTGTACGAGATGTCCCGCGCGGCAAGCGAGTTCGGCCGCCGGGACGCCGACGAGCTGCTCGTCGGCATGGTGTACGAGGCGATCGCCTCGCGCCGTTAGGACCGTATGACGAAAGGGCAGTGAGCGTGGCCGGACCCTCCACCGCCGAGCGCGGTGAACGCAAGCAGGAGTCGTCCGGCCCGCCGTCCGCCCGCCGGTTGGGACGACCCCGCCTTCGTGCGATGGTCATCCTGGCCGTCGTTCTCGTGCTCCTCGGGGCCGGTACCACTTGGGTGTTGTACGGCTCGGCATGGCTGCGCGTCGGGCATGTCTCGGTGTCCGGCACGCGGGTGCTGACTCCGGCAGAGGTCCGCGAGGCGGCCGACGTACCGGTCGGGGCACCCATGATTTCCGTCGACACGGATGCCATCGAAGCCCGACTTCGCCGGAAATTGCCCAGAATTGACACCGTTGACGTCGTCCGCGCCTGGCCGCATGGAATCGGTCTGAAAGTGACCGAGCGCACCCCGGTGCTGCTGGTCCGAGACGATGAGGGCTTCGTCGAAGTCGATGACGACGGTGTCCGTTTCGCCACGGTCCCGCAGGCGCCGAACGGCGTTCCTTTGCTGGAATTGTCCCTTTCCCGGTCGGGTTCGGGTGCCGCGAGCAACCGGCGCTTCGGTGCCGACCGGCTGGTGCGCGAGGCGGTCCGGGTCGCCGGCGATCTCCCGGGCGCCGTGGCGAAGGCCACCCGGAGCGTTCAAGTCCGTTCCTACGACGCCATCTCGCTGGAGTTGGCCGACGGCCGCACGGTGGCATGGGGCAGTGCCGAAAACGGCCGCGCCAAGGCACGGGCCCTCACGGCACTCATGAAAGCAGCTCCCGGCGCGCGGCACTTCGACGTCGGCGTTCCCACCGCCCCGGCGTCATCGGGGAGTTGACGCACATCAGCGCAGGCCAGCACCCTGGTTGGGCACTGCTACGGCTGATCACATAGGGTGAAAAGAAAAACGGGAGGTTCGGCGTGTTCGTTGAACGGGCGCCACTTGTCGACTTAGTGTCCTGTTCAGAGAACTCCAGGGAACAGACACACTGGTAACCCTAAACTTCAGGGTTAGGGTTCGGGTCGGCGCTACGGACCGTCCCATTCGGCATCCGTCGTCCCGGCGCGGGGCACCGCCCGGCGGCGACAACGTAATTCGAGGCGAGAGGCCTTCGACGTGGCAGCACCGCAGAACTACCTCGCAGTCATCAAGGTCATCGGTGTCGGCGGCGGTGGTGTCAATGCCATCAACCGGATGATCGAGGTCGGTCTCAAGGGCGTCGAGTTCATCGCCATCAACACCGACGCGCAGGCGCTGTTGATGAGCGACGCCGACGTCAAGCTCGACGTCGGCCGGGAACTCACCCGAGGACTCGGCGCAGGAGCGAACCCGGCCGTCGGCCGCAAGGCCGCCGAGGACCACCGCGAGGAGATCGAGGAGGTCCTCAAGGGGGCCGACATGGTCTTCGTGACGGCCGGTGAAGGCGGCGGCACCGGCACCGGCGGCGCACCCGTCGTGGCCAACATCGCGCGTTCCCTCGGTGCCCTCACCATCGGCGTGGTCACGCGCCCGTTCACCTTCGAGGGACGGCGCCGCGCGAACCAGGCCGAGGACGGCATCGCCGAGCTGCGCGAAGAGGTCGACACCCTCATCGTGATCCCCAACGACCGGCTGCTGTCCATCTCGGACCGCCAGGTCTCGGTCCTTGACGCCTTCAAGTCCGCCGACCAGGTCCTGCTCTCCGGTGTCCAGGGCATCACGGACCTCATCACCACCCCCGGCCTGATCAACCTCGACTTCGCCGACGTGAAGTCGGTCATGTCCGAGGCCGGTTCGGCCCTCATGGGCATCGGTTCCGCCCGCGGCGACGACCGCGCGGTGGCCGCGGCCGAGATGGCGATCTCCTCGCCGCTGCTGGAGGCCTCCATCGACGGTGCCCGCGGTGTGCTGCTCTCCATCTCCGGCGGATCCGACCTCGGCCTGTTCGAGATCAACGAGGCCGCCCAGCTGGTCAGCGAGGCCGCCCACCCCGAGGCCAACATCATCTTCGGCGCGGTCATCGACGACGCCCTCGGTGACGAGGTGCGGGTCACCGTGATCGCGGCCGGCTTCGACGGCGGCCAGCCACCCGCCCGCCGGGACAACGTCCTCGGCTCGGCCTCGACTTCGACGTCCTCCCGCCGCGAGGAGCCTGCGGCGCGGCAGACCGAGCCCAGCCGGCCGACCTTCGGCTCGCTCGGCAGCGTGACGCCGAAGGAGGAGCCGGAGCCGGCGCCCGAGCCGGTGGCCGACGTCCCGACCGCCCCGCCGGTGACGCCGTCGCCGCGGACCTACTCGGACAGCGCGGCCGAAGAGCTGGACGTCCCGGACTTCCTGAAGTGATAGGACGGCGCGAGAGCGTGAGCGGCGCGCACTTCGCCTTCACCGACCGGTGGGGTGGGGTGAGCGCCGCTCCGTATGAGGAGCTCAACCTCGGCGGCGCGGTCGGCGACGCCCCCGAGGCCGTACGGGCCAACCGGGACATCGCGGCCAAGTCGCTCGGCCTGGACCCGGGCCAGGTCGTCTGGATGAACCAGGTGCACGGTGCCGACGTGGCCGTGGTGGACGCCCCCTGGGGCACGGGGAGCCCGGTACCGGAGGTCGACGCGATCGTCACCGCCCGCCGGGGGCTCGCCCTCGCCGTCCTCACCGCCGACTGTGTGCCGGTGCTGCTGGCCGATCCCGTCGCCGGGGTCGTTGCGGCGGCGCACGCGGGCCGGCCGGGCATGGTCAAGGGGGTCGTCCCGGCGGCCGTACGGGCCATGACCGAACTCGGCGCCGAACCGGGCCGGATCGTCGCCCGCACCGGACCGGCCGTGTGCGGGCGGTGCTACGAGGTGCCGGAGACGATGCGCGCCGAGGTGGCGGCCGTAGAGCCGGCGGCGCACGCTGAAACGAGCTGGGGCACGCCGGCGCTCGACGTGAGCGCCGGGGTGCACGCGCAGCTCGACCGGCTCGGGGTGCGCGACCGGGCGCAGGCGCCGGAGTGCACGCTGGAGTCGGACGATCACTTCTCGTACCGCCGGGACCGCACGACGGGGCGGCTCGCGGGCTATGTGTGGCTGGACTGATGAGGCATGACGGACCGTAAGACCGAACTCGCCGGAAATCTGGCGAAAGTGGAGGAGCGCATCACCGCCGCGTGTGTGGCGGCCGGGCGCAAGCGGGAGGAGGTGACCCTGATCGTGGTCACCAAGACCTACCCGGCGAGCGATGTGCGGATCCTGTCGGAACTCGGTGTGCGTCATGTCGCCGAGAACCGTGACCAGGACGCGGCGCCGAAGGCCGCCGCGTGTGCGGATCTGCCGCTGAAATGGCACTTTGTCGGTCAATTGCAGACCAACAAGGTCCGTTCCGTGGTCGGTTACGCCGATGTCGTGCAGTCCGTGGACCGCGCCCGGCTCGTCACCGCGCTGTCGAACGAAGCGGTGCGGGCGGAGCGTGAGGTGGGCTGCCTGATCCAGGTGGCGCTCGACGCGGGCGTGAGCGGCCGGGGCGAACGCGGAGGCGTGGCCCCGGGCGGAATCGAAGAGTTGGCCGACCTCGTCGGCCGGGCGCCGGGACTACGGCTCGACGGGCTGATGACCGTCGCTCCGCTCACCGGGCAGTACGCGGGACGCGAACAGGCGGCGTTCGAGCGGCTCATGGATTTGTCGACTGACCTGCGCCGGGCCCATCCGGCTGCAACCATGGTGTCGGCAGGGATGAGTGCGGACCTCGAACAGGCCGTGGCCGCCGGTGCGACACATGTGCGCGTCGGCACTGCGGTACTCGGAGTCCGCCCCAGGCTCGGGTAACGTCGCCAGGAAGTCGGACCACAGCAGAAAATATGGTCAGTGCCTGTCAAGGCGGGCGCAACGACCTCGTGGATCGCGGGCACTTGGCAGTCGTCAGCCGATCCACCACAGAGCGGAGGACTCAGAGAATGGCCGGCGCGATGCGCAAGATGGCGGTCTACCTCGGCCTCGTGGAGGACGATGGGTACGACGGCCGCGGTTTCGACCCCGACGACGACTTCGAGCCGGAGCTGGACCCGGAGCCCGAGCGGGACCACCGACGGCATGAATCTTCACACCAATCGCACGGCGCACATCAGTCCCAAAGGGACGAAGAGGTGCGAATCGTGCAACCGCCTGCGCCGCGCGAGCCGGTGGCCCGTTCGACTTCGCTCGCCGCGGAATCCGGACGTCCGGCGCGCATCGCGCCCGTGGCATCCATCACACAAGAACGTCAGTCCCTCGAGAAGAACGCACCGGTGATCATGCCCAAGGTTGTGTCCGAGCGAGAGCCTTACCGGATCACCACGCTTCACCCCCGGACCTACAACGAGGCCCGTACCATCGGGGAACACTTCCGTGAGGGCACCCCGGTGATCATGAATTTGACTGAGATGGACGACACAGATGCGAAGCGACTTGTCGACTTTGCGGCCGGTTTGGTGTTTGGTCTTCACGGCAGCATCGAGCGGGTGACGCAGAAGGTGTTTCTGTTGTCTCCTGCTAACGTCGATGTCACGGCGGAGGACAAGGCCCGCATCGCAGAGGGCGGGTTCTTCAACCAGAGCTGAGACACAAGAACCGGATCGAAGTTCGGAAGACACGGAACAGGGGAGAGGGAAGCGCAGGCCATGAGCGTGTTCGTTCTGGTGGTGCACACCGCGCTGCTGGCATTCCTCGCCGTGCTCATCTTCCGGCTGGTCATGGATTACGTGTTCCAGTTCGCCCGCTCGTGGCAACCCGGCAAGGCGATGGTGGTCGTACTGGAGGCCACCTACACTGTCACCGATCCACCGCTGAAGCTTCTGCGGCGGTTCATCCCGCCGCTGCGTCTCGGGGGCGTGGCGCTCGACCTGTCCTTCTTCGTGCTGATGATCATCGTCTACATCCTCCTCACCATCACGGGGAACTTTGGAGGATGAGCATGGACGATACGGTCTTGCCGACTGCCGATGACTACGTTGAGGTGAAGAGATGCCGTTGACCCCCGAGGACGTGCGGAACAAGCAGTTCACGACCGTCCGCCTCCGAGAAGGCTATGACGAGGACGAGGTCGATGCCTTCCTCGACGAGGTCGAAGCCGAGCTGACCCGTCTGCTCCGCGAGAACGAGGACCTGCGTGCCAAGCTGGCCGCGGCGACCCGTGCGGCCGCGCAGAACCAGCAGAACATGCGCAAGGGTCCGCCGGAGCAGGACCAGCAGCAGCACCCGCAGCAGCAGGGCATGCGAGGACCCGGCGCGCCGGTGCCCGCCGGAATATCGGGCCCGCCGCAGCAGCAGATGGGCGGCCCCATGGGAGGCCCGCCCCAGCTGCCCAGCGGCGCCCCGCAGCTGCCCGCCGGCCCCGGCGGTCAGGGCGGCCCGCAGGGTCCCGGCCCGATGGGCCAGGGTCCGATGGGTCAGGGCCCGATGGGCGGTCAGCCGCCCATGCAGCAGCCGATGGGCATGGGTGGTCCCATGGGTGGACCCGGCATGCCCGGTCAGGGCCCTGGTGGCGACAGCGCCGCCCGAGTCCTCTCGCTGGCCCAGCAGACCGCCGACCAGGCGATCGCCGAGGCCCGCTCCGAGGCCAACAAGATCGTCGGCGAGGCCCGCAGCCGCGCCGAGGGTCTGGAGCGTGACGCCCGTGCCAAGGCCGACGCCCTGGAGCGGGACGCGCAGGAGAAGCACCGCGTCGCGATGGGCTCCCTGGAGTCCGCCCGCGCCACGCTGGAGCGCAAGGTCGAGGACCTGCGCGGCTTCGAGCGCGAGTACCGCACGCGCCTGAAGTCGTACCTCGAGTCCCAGCTGCGCCAGCTGGAGACCCAGGCCGACGACTCCCTGGCCCCGCCGCGTACCCCGGCCACCGCGTCCCTGCCGCCGTCCCCGGCGCCCTCCATGGCTCCGGCCGGCGCCGGCGCCCCGTCCTACGGCGGCAACCAGACGATGGGCGGCAACCCCGCTCCGTCCGCCCCGTCGTACGGTGGCCAGCAGCAGATGACCCCGGCCATGACCCAGCCCATGGCCCCGGTTCGTCCGCAGGGTCCGTCCCCGATGGGCCAGGCACCCTCGCCGATGCGCGGGTTCCTGATCGACGAGGACGACAACTGACGGGCCGCGGACACTAGTACGACAACGGCGTCGGCAGCGTTCAATAGGGCGGGCCCCCGGACTTCGGTCCGGGGGCCCGCCCTTTTTACGCGTGTTGAGCCTGCTGGTGCCGGACGGGGTGACCGACCGGCACCCCTATGAGGAGGGCCCGACCTCCCACCGGAGACCGGGCCCTCCTCACACCACTCGGCGCCTACACCTTCCGCAGCCGGAACGTGAGGGACAGCCCTTCCTCGGTGAACGTGTCACCAAAGCTGTCGTCGCCCTCACCCTGCCCGAAGTCGGTGGCCAAAACCTCGTCGGCGATCAACTCACTGTGCTCAGCCAGCGCAGCGATCACCGCAGGGTCGGTCGACGCCCAGCGCAGGGCGATCCGATCGGCCACGTCCAGCCCGCTGTTCTTGCGCGCCTCCTGGATCAGCCGGATCGCGTCACGGGCCAGACCGGCCTGCCGCAGCTCCTCGGTGATCTCCAGGTCCAGGGCGACCGTGGCACCGGAGTCGGAGGCCACCGACCAGCCCTCGCGCGGGGTTTCGGTGATGATCACCTCGTCGGGAGCGAGCGTGACCGTCTCCCCGTCGACCTCCACCGTGGCCGTGCCCGCACGCAGGGCGAGGGAGAGGGCCGCCGCGTCGGCACCGGCGATCGCCTTGGCCACGTCCTGCACCCGCTTGCCGAACCGCTTGCCCAGCGCACGGAAGTTCGCCTTGGCGGTGGTGTCCACCAGGCTGCCGCCCACCTCGGACAGCGACGCCAGCGACGAGACGTTCAGCTCCTCGGTGATCTGGGTGTGCAGCTCGGGGTCCAGGGACTCGAAACCGGTCGCGGCGATCAGCGCACGGGACAGCGGCTGACGGGTCTTGACGCCCGACTCCGCGCGCGTGGCCCGGCCCAGCTCGACCAGCCGGCGGACCAGGACCATCTGCCTGGACAGCTCCGGGTCGATCGCGGACAGGTCCGCCTCCGGCCACGCGGTCAGGTGCACCGACTCCGGCGCGCCCGGGGCGACCGGCACGACCAGGTCCTGCCACACCCGCTCGGTGATGAACGGGGTGATCGGCGCCATCAGCTTGGTGACCGTCTCCAGCACCTCGTGCAGCGTGCGCAGCGCGGCCTTGTCGCCCTGCCAGAAGCGGCGGCGGGAGCGGCGGACGTACCAGTTGGACAGGTCGTCGACGAAGGCGGACAGCAGCTTGCCGGCGCGCTGGGTGTCGTACGCCTCCAGGGACTGCGTCACCTGGTCGGTCAGCGCGTGCAGCTCGGACAGCAGCCAGCGGTCCAGCAGCGGACGCTCCGCCGGGGCCGGGTCCGCCGCGCTGGGCGCCCAGTTCGACGTACGGGCGTACAGCGCCTGGAAGGCGACCGTGTTCCAGTACGTCAGCAGGGTCTTGCGGACGACCTCCTGGATGGTGCCGTGGCCGACCCGGCGGGCCGCCCACGGGGAGCCGCCGGCCGCCATGAACCAGCGCACCGCGTCCGCGCCGTGCTGGTCCATGAGCGGGATCGGCTGCAGGATGTTGCCCAGGTGCTTGGACATCTTGCGGCCGTCCTCGGCGAGGATGTGACCCAGGCAGACGACGTTCTCGTACGACGACTTGTCGAAGACCAGGGTGCCGACGGCCATCAGCGTGTAGAACCAGCCGCGGGTCTGGTCGATCGCCTCGGAGATGAACTGCGCCGGGTAGCGGCTCTCGAACAGCTCCTTGTTCTTGTACGGGTAGCCCCACTGCGCGAACGGCATCGAGCCGGAGTCGTACCAGGCGTCGATGACCTCCGGCACGCGCGTGGCCGTCGTTGCGCACCCCTCGTGCGGGCAGGCGAAGGTGACCTCGTCGATGTACGGGCGGTGCGGGTCCAGGTTCGACTGGTCGGTGCCGGACAGCTCGGTCAGCTCCGCGCGGGAGCCGACACAGGTCAGGTGGCCTTCCTCGCAGCGCCAGATCGGCAGCGGGGTGCCCCAGTAGCGGTTGCGGGACAGCGCCCAGTCGATGTTGTTGTTCAGCCAGTCGCCGAAGCGGCCGTGCTTGACCGTCTCCGGGAACCAGTTGGTCTTCTCGTTCTCCTGGATGAGACGGTCCTTGATCGCCGTCGTGCGGATGTACCAGGAGGGCTGCGCGTAGTAGAGCAGCGCGGTGTGGCAGCGCCAGCAGTGCGGGTAGCTGTGCTCGTACGGGATGTGCCGGAAGAGGAGGCCGCGCTGCTGGAGGTCCTCGGTGAGCTTTTCGTCGGCCTTCTTGAAGAAGACACCGCCGACCAGCGGCACGTCCTCCTCGAAGGTGCCGTCGGGGCGGACCGGGTTGACCACGGGCAGGCCGTAGGCGCGGCAGACCTTGAGGTCGTCCTCACCGAAGGCGGGGGACTGGTGCACCAGACCCGTACCGTCCTCGGTCGTCACGTAGTCGGCGTTCACCACGAAGTGCGCCGGCTCCGGGAACTCCACGAGCTCGAACGGACGTTGGTAGGTCCAGCGCTCCATCTCGGCGCCGGTGAAGGTCCGGCCCGTCGGCTCCCAGCCCTCGCCCAGCGCCTTGGCGAGCAGCGGCTCGGCGACGACGAGCTTCTCCTCGCCGTTGGTGGCGACGACGTAGGTGACCTCCGGGTGCGCGGCGACCGCCGTGTTGGACACCAGGGTCCAGGGGGTCGTCGTCCACACCAGGAGCGAGGCCTCGCCCGCGAGCGGACCGGAGGTGAGCGGGAAACGGACATACACGGACGGGTCGACGACCGTCTCGTAGCCCTGCGCCAGCTCGTGGTCGGACAGACCGGTGCCGCAGCGCGGGCACCAGGGGGCGACGCGGTGGTCCTGGACCAGCAGGCCCTTGTTGAAGATCTCCTTCAGCGACCACCACACCGACTCCACGTACTCGGGGTCCATGGTGACGTAGGCGTCGTTGAGGTCGACCCAGTAGCCCATGCGGGTCGTCAGCTCGGCGAAGGCGTCGGTGTGCCGGAGTACCGACTCCCGGCACTTGGCGTTGAACTCGGCGATGCCGTACGCCTCGATGTCCTGCTTGCCGGAGAAGCCCAGCTCCTTCTCGACGGTCAGCTCGACCGGGAGGCCGTGACAGTCCCAGCCGGCCTTGCGGGCCACGTGGTAGCCGCGCATGGTGCGGAAGCGCGGGAAGACGTCCTTGAAGACGCGCGCCTCGATGTGGTGGGCGCCCGGCATGCCGTTGGCGGTGGGCGGGCCCTCGTAGAACACCCACTCGGGGCGGCCCTCGGACTGCTCCAGGCTCTTGGCGAAGATCTTCTGTTCGCGCCAGAAGTCGAGCACGGCGTGCTCAAGAGCGGGCAGGTCGACCTGTGCGGGCACCTGGCGGTACGTCGGCGCTGTCATCTGCGAGCATCCTCCAACGGACTTGCTGCCTTCCGTCGGAGGGACGAGAGCCTTCGTTCCTGCTTACGCCGTGTGCGGCGCGCTCCCGCGGTACCACCCTCCTTGGCCCTCCGCCGCGCCGTACACGCCGGTGAGCCCCCTCATTGGGGTCGCGATGCCGGTTCTACTGATCCTCGCGGGATGTTCTTCCGGCGGCTCCGGGGTGATCTTCGCGTCGCGCTCGCCCCCGGGCTTCCACCGTCCCCGGGTCGCTCTGGGCTGCGTACGCCGCTACTCGTCCCCATCCATGCTTTTCGCTCCGCCCAGTGTACGGCGCCGCGCGGACAGCGGCGGACCGGTTTTCCGCGGGGCGCCGCCGCGGGTGGGGTGAGGGGCCGGGATGACCCGAATGGCGAGGTGGCGGGCGCTCGGGTCGCGGCAGGCCCGGCCCGGCGGATTACCCGGCGGGGAGCTGGGCACAACGGATGCAGGCCCGCTGCCCGGGGGGTGCGGGCGGGCGAATCGGGCGGTGTGCCCCGTTGCCGCCGGACTCAAGTCGATTTATCGTCCCAGCACGATTCGCGAGCAAGATCACAATATGTGAAGGGGCCGCGGCCATGGTGGCGAAAAAGACCGCCGTACAGCAGCCGGCAACCGGCCGGCGCAGGGGCGCGGCCGCCTCCGGCACCGCGGCCGCCTCCGACGGCGAGGCCAAGGGAGCGGCCGGGAAGAAACGGTTGACCGGAGGGAGAAGCACCGAGCCGACCGCGAAGAAGCAGGCGCCGAAGGAGAGGGCCGGGAGAGAGGCGGCTGGGGAAGAGTCGGTCGGGAGAGGGGCGGCCGGGAAGGAGAGGGCCGGGAAGGAGAGGGAGGCGGCTGGGCAAGAGGCGGTCGCTAAGGAGCCAGCGGCCGGGAAAACGCTCGCGAAGGAGCCAGCGGCCAGGAAAACGGCCGCAAAGAAGACTGCGGTGAGGGAGACGGCCGCCAAGGAGAAGCCTGCTAGGGAGGCGGCTGCCAAGGAGAAGCCTGCTAAGGAGGCGGCTGCCAAGCAGGCGGGATCCAGCGAGGCGGCTGCCAAGGCGACGGCTGCCAAAGAGGCGGCTGCCAAGGAGGCGAGCGCTGGGGGGACGGCCGCTGAGAAGGCGGCTGCCAAGGAGACGGCCGCCAAGGAGGCGGCTGCCAAGGCGACGGGCTCTGGGGAGGCGGCTGCCAAGAGTGCCGTGGCCAGGGAGAAGCCTGCCAAGCAGGCGAGCGCTAGGGGGACGGCCGCTGAGAAGGCCGCTGCCAAGCAGACGGGTTCCAGCGAGGCGGCTGTCAAGAAGGCGGGTTCCAGCGAGGCGGCTGTCAAGAAGGCGGGTTCCAGTGAGGCGGCTGTCAAGAAGGCGGCTGTCACGAAGTCCCCCGCCAAGAGGTCCGAGGCGAAGGAGACGGTCGGCAAGAAGGCGGCAGCGAAGGACGTGGGTGCGGGGAAGGCGGCCGGAAAGAAGGCGGCTGCCGGCAAGAAGGCGGACGCACAGGAGACAGCCGGCGGGGAGACGGTTGCCAGGAAGTCCGCCGCGAAGAAGACCGCTGCCAAGGCGCCGGTGGCCGGGAAGGCCGGCGGCAGGAAGGCGGCGGCCGAGACGAGCACGGCCAAGAAAGCGGGCGCGGCGCGGGCCGCGAAGCAGACGGGAGCCACGACAGTGGTTGCGAAGAAGACTCCTGGCACGGCCACGGCGGAGACCGCCGTTCCCAAGGCGCGGGTCGCCGCGGCGGAGCCCGGCGAGCTGGCGGTGCGCCCCGGCGAGGACCCCTGGACCCCGGAAGAGGTCGCCGAGGCCCGTGCCGAGCTGCTGTCCGAGGCGGAGCGGCTGCAGGAGGAGATCAGCTCCTCCGAAACGTCCCTCGCGGGGCTGATGCGGGACTCCGGGGACGGCGCGGGAGACGACCAGGCCGACATCGGCGCCAAGAACATTACGCGCGAGCACGAGCTGGCGCTGGCCGCGAGCGCGCGCGAGATGCTGATCCAGACCGAGCGTGCCCTGGAACGGCTGGACGCGGGTACCTACGGCCTGTGCGAGAACTGCGGCAACCCCATCGGCAAGGCCCGGATGCAGGCCTTTCCGAGGGCCACACTGTGCGTCGAGTGCAAGCAGAAGCAGGAACGCCGCTCCTGAGTGCGTGGGGCCGTGCCGTAGTCTCGTCCTCAGTCAGGCACCTAGGTTGAGGGACTCACGTGGCAGAGGCGGAGCGCATCATCGGTACGCCGGACACCCCGGACGACAGCGGCGAGCAGACAGCGGCGGCCGGATCACCCGCCGGCTCCGGCGCGCCCGCCACGGCCGGTGCGTCCGGCACGGGCGAGCAGCAGGCCCCGGCGCAGGTGCGGGGCCGCCGCGGACGCCGGATCGCCCTGCTGTTCGCGGTGGCCGCCTTCGCCTACGCCCTCGACCTGATCAGCAAGACGCTCGTGGTCGCCAAGCTGGAGGGCCATGCGCCGATCAAGCTCATCGGGGACTGGCTGGAGCTGAACGCCATCCGCAACCCGGGCGCGGCCTTCGGCGTCGGCGCGGCCTTCACGATCATCTTCACGCTGATCGCCGCGGCCGTGATCGTGGTGATCATCCGCCTGGCCCGCAAGCTCTACAGCTACCCGTGGGCCATCGCGCTCGGCCTGCTGCTCGGCGGCGCCCTCGGCAACCTCACCGACCGGATCTTCCGCTCGCCCGGCGTCTTCGAGGGCAAGGTCGTGGACTTCATCGCGCCCAAGGGCTTCGCCGTGTTCAACCTGGCGGACTCCGCGATCGTGTGCGGCGGCATCCTGATCGTGCTGCTGTCCTTCCGGGGTCTCGACCCGGACGGCACCGTCCACAAGGACTGAGACCGGCGGCTTCCGCAGCCGGTTTTCCACAGGCTCGGTCGGGCCGGTTCCGACCGTCCGGCATACTCGACGGGTGAGCACGCTTCCCGAGATCCGTACCCTGCCCGTGCCCGACGGCCTGGAGGGCGAGCGCGTCGACGCCGCCATCTCCCGCATGTTCGGCTTCTCCCGCACCAAGGCGGCGGAGCTGGCCGCGGCCGGCAAGGTCCAGGTCGACGGCACGGTGGTCGGCAAGTCCGAGCGGGTGCGCGGCGGCGCCTGGCTCGAGGTCGAGATGCCGCAGGCGCCCGCGCCGGTGCAGGTGGTCGCCGAGCCGGTCGAGGGCATGGAGATCGTGCACGACGACGATGACGTGGTCGTGATCGTCAAGCCGGTCGGCGTGGCCGCGCACCCGTCGCCGGGCTGGAGCGGCCCCACCGTGATCGGCGGTCTGGCCGCCGCCGGCTACCGGATCTCCACCTCCGGCGCCGCCGAGCGCCAGGGCATCGTGCACCGCCTGGACGTCGGCACCTCGGGCCTGATGGTGGTCGCCAAGTCGGAGCGGGCGTACACCTCGCTCAAGCGCCAGTTCAAGGAGCGCACGGTCGACAAGCGCTACCACACCCTCGTCCAGGGCCACCCGGACCCGACGAGCGGCACGATCGACGCGCCGATCGGCCGCCACCCGAACCACGACTACAAGTGGGCGGTCACGGCCGAGGGCAAGCCCTCGGTGACGCACTACGACCTCATCGAGGCGTTCCGCGCCGCCTCGCTGCTGGACGTGAAGCTGGAGACCGGCCGCACCCACCAGATCCGTGTCCACATGGCCGCCCACCGCCACCCCTGCGTCGGCGACCTCACCTACGGCGCCGACCCGACCCTCGCCAAGCGGCTGCGGCTGACCCGCCAGTGGCTGCACGCCGTGCGCCTCGGCTTCGAGCACCCCGCGGACGGCCAGTGGGTGGAATTCGAGAGCGACTACCCCGCGGACCTGCAGAAGGCCCTCGACCAGGTCCGCGAGGAGACGTACGCGTGAGCGTGCCGTACACGGTCCGGATCGCCGCGCAACCGGCCGACCGCGAGGCCTGCTTCGCGGTCCGCAAGGCGGTCTTCGTCCTGGAGCAGGGCGTCGACGAGGCCATCGAGTACGACGCCTACGACGCCCTGGCCGTGCATGTGCTGGCGGTCCGCGAGGACGGAGTGCCGCTCGGCACCGGTCGGCTGCTGCACGGCGAGGCCGCGGCCGCGAAGACCGGCGTGGACGCCTCGGTGGGCTCCCTGGGGCGGCTCGCCGTCACCCGCGAGGCCCGCGGGCTCGGCGTCGGCGTGGCCCTGGTGCGGGCCATCGAGGACGCGGCACGCGTGCGTGGCCTCGCCGCGGTGGATCTGCACGCGCAGACCCACGCGCTGGGCTTCTACGAGCGCCTCGGCTACGTGGCGTACGGCCCGGAGTTCCCGGACGCCGGCATCCCGCACCGGGCGATGCGCCGCGCCCTGTAGGCCTGGCGCCGGGCCAGGCGGCGGCAGGCGTTCCCGACGGCCGGATGGCAGGCTTGAGGCCTGACGTGTGATCGTCGACCCCCGGAGCGCCGGCCGTGGATCAGTTGGCCCTGTTGTTCGTCCTGCTGCTCGGGGCCCTGGTGAGCGTCCCGGTGGGGGACCGGTTCAGGGTGCCGGCGCCGGTGCTGATGACGGTGTTCGGCGGCATCCTCGCGGTGGCCGACTTCGTACCCGATGTGAACATCCCGCCGGACCTGATCCTGCCCGGGCTGCTGCCGCCGCTGCTCTACGCCGCCGTACGGCGCACCTCCTGGCGGCAGTTCGCGGCCAACATCCGCCCGATCTTCCTGCTGGCCGTGGCCCTGGTGTTCGTGACGACGGTGTGCGTGGCGTTCGTCGCAGGCGCGATCGTGCCGGGGCTGCCGATCGCCGCGGCCGTCGCGCTCGGCGCGCTGATCGCCCCGCCCGACCCGGTCGCCGCGACCAGCGTCGCCGGGCAGCTCGGGCTGCCGCGCCGTCTGGTGTCGATCCTGGAGGGCGAGGGGCTCTTCAACGACGTCACGGCCATCGTGCTATACCACGTGGCGATCGCCGCGGCCGTGAGCGGCTCGTTCTCGGCGTGGCGGGCGGGACTCGACCTGGTGCTGTCGGCCGTCGTCGCGGTGGTCGTGGGCCTGGTGCTCGGCTGGGGCGCGAACAGGCTGATGGACCTGCTGGGCGATCCGACGCTGCAGATCGGCATGACCCTGCTGGTGCCGTACGCCTCCTACGTCCTCGCGGAGAAGCTGCACGGCTCCGGGGTGCTCGCGGTGCTCACCACGGCGCTCTTCCTCGCCGAGTACGCCACCGACGCCGACGACGTGATGACCCGGCTGGCCGGGCACACCTTCTGGGACATCATCGACACCCTCGTCACGGGCGTCGCGTTCGGGCTCATCGGCCTCGAGCTGCACCACGCCATCCGCACGGCCCAGGGACGCTGGGGCGAGATGCTCGGCTGGGCCGCCGCCGTCGTGGGCGTGGTGATCGTCGTACGGCTGGTGTGGCTGCTGCCCGCGACCTGGCTGACCAAGCGGCTGCACGCGCGGCGGGACTACGACGAGGAGATCCCGGTGAGCCGGCGGGAGACCGTCGTGATGTGGTGGTCGGGGATGCGCGGGGTGGCCTCGGTGGCGCTGGCGCTGGCCGTCCCGCTGAAGACCGACGCCGGATCGCCCTTCCCCGACCGCGACGAGATCGTCTTCATCGCCTTCGGGGTCATCATCGTCACGCTGGTCCTGCAGGGGCTCACGCTGCCGTCACTGGTCGGGTGGCTCGGGGTGCAGGCCGACTCCGAGCGGGAGAAGGAGTTCGAGAAGGAGCTGGCGGTGCGGGCGACGAAGGCGGCCAAGCGCAGGCTGCGGGAGATCGAGCAGGTGGAGGACCTGCCCGAGGAGCTGTCCGAGCAGATGCTGCGCCGCGCCTCCGACATCGGGATCCGGATCAGTCCCGACATCGGGGAGGAGGAGCGGCGGGAGGCGCAGTACCAGCGGGTCAAGCGGCTCAAGCGGATCCGGAACATCCAGAACGAGATGCTGAGCGCGGCGCGGCACGAGGTTCTGGCGGCGCGGAGCGAGCCGGGGGCGGATCCGGAGATCGTGGATCGGGTGCTCAGGCATCTCGATGTCCGCAGTCTGCGGTGATCCCTGTGGACGAAGCTGATCCATGTGCGTGAATAGTCATATAAACGTGCCGGACCTGTGGATAAATCCGGGCATCGACGGCGGTCGGCTCCTACGCTCGGATCATGACTCGCAACATCGTGATCAGTGGTGGCGGTACAGGGATCGGGCTGGCGACGGCGCAGACGTTCGCGGCGGACGGAGACAGGGTGCTGCTGCTCGGGCGGCGCGCGCAGGTGCTGGAGAAGGCCGGGGTGCCCGGCGCGCTGACGCATGCGGCGGATCTCGCCGATCCCGGGCAGGTGCGCGGCGTGGCCAGGTTCGTCGCCGACGAGCTGGGCACCGTCGACGTCCTGGTGCACGGCGCCGGCGGCGCCGGGTATCTGGAGCCCGCGGCCGGCAGCGACGACCCCCTCGACCAGGTGGCGCACAACTGGACCGTCAACTTCCGGCAGAACGTCCTGACCGCTGTGCTCCTCACCGAAGCGCTCAAGGACCGGCTCGCCGAGCCCGGCGGCCGGGTGCTCTTCATCAGTTCCATCGCCGCCTACCGGGGCTCGGGCACCGGCGCGTACGCCGCGGCCAAGGCCGGGCTGCACCCCTACGCGCACGACCTGGCCCGGGAGCTGGGCCCGCGCGGCATCACCGTGAACGTGGTCGCGCCGGGATACATCGAGGACACCGAGTTCTTCGGCGACAGCATGGACGAGGCCCGGCGGGCCCGGCTCATCGCCGACACGGTGACCGGCCGCGCCGGGATACCGGGAGACGTGGCCGCGACCCTGCACTGGCTGGCCTCGCCCGGTGCCGGGCATGTCACCTCACAGGTCGTCCAGGTCAACGGTGGTGCGGAGCGCGGGCGCTGACGGGCTCCGCGGGAGGTCGCACCGCCTCGGAGGTGTTGACGCGGGGCAGCGCATGGGGGTGCTCGCTCGCCAGCCAGAGGATCATCTGCTCGCGGACCGTGACCCGCACCGTCCAGATGTCGTCGGCGTCCTTCGCGGTCACCAGGGCCCGCACCTGGATGGTGTTCGGCGTGCTGTCCGTCACCACCAGGCCGTAGGCGCGGCCGTCCCAGGCCGGGCTCTCGCGCAGGATGTCGCGCAGCTTCTCGCGCATCGCCTCGACGGGCGCGCTGTGGTCCACGTGCCAGAAGACGGTGCCGGTCATCTGCGGGCTGCCCCGCGACCAGTTCTCGAAGGGTTTGGAGGTGAAGTACGACACCGGCATGGTGATCCGGCGCTCGTCCCAGGTGCATACCGTCAGAAAGGTCAGGGTGATCTCCTCGACCGTGCCCCACTCGCCGTCCACGACGACCGTGTCGCCGATGCGCACCATGTCACCGAAGGCGATCTGCAGCCCGGCGAACATATTGGACAGGGTCGACTGGGCGGCGACGCCGGCCACGATGCCGAGGATGCCCGCCGAAGCCAGCAGCGAGGCGCCGGCCGCGCGCATCGCCGGGAACGTCAGCAGCATGGAGGCGATCGCCACGACGATGACGATCGCGGACACCACCCGCATGATCAGCTCCACCTGGGTGCGCACCCTGCGCACCCGAGCCGGGTCCCGGTGCACGCGGGCGTAGCGGCTGTAGGAGGTCTCGACGACCGCCGCGGCGATCCGGATCGCCAGCCAGGCGGCGGAGCCGATCAGCACCAGCGTCAGTATGCGGCCGATGCCGACCTGGTGCCGTTCCAGCAGCTTCGCCTGGTCGTACGACCCCCGGAGCAGGGCGGTGCACAGCACCAGCTGGTAGGGGACGCGGCCGCGGCGCAGCAGCTCCCACAGCGGTGTCTCGTGGTCGCGTGCGTCGGCCTTGCGCAGCAGCCGGTCGGTGGCCCAGCCGATGGCCAGGGTGAGCAGCACGGCGCCGCCGATCACGATCACAGGGCGGAGTACGTTCTCCATGCCTGCGCTCCTAACCGGTGCCCGGCGGGCGTGAACATGTGAGTTCGGGTGTGTTCCGGGGTACGGCGGCTCGGCGGGTGTCGTACCGGCTGGCACCATGGCCTCATGAACATCATGCTTTTTCACTCGACCTACGGCCTCAGGCCCGCGGTGCGCGACGCCGCGGACCGGCTGCGCACGGCGGGCCACGAGGTGTGGACGCCGGACCTCTTCGAGGGGCGTACGTTCGACACCGTCGAGGAAGGCATGGAGTTCGAGGAGTCGATCGGCAAGGAGGAGCTGCTGAAGCGGGCCGTGCTGGCGGCGGCTGCGTACTCGGAGCGCGGGCTGGTGTACGCCGGGTTCTCACTCGGCGCCTCCATCGCCCAGACCCTCGCCCTCGGCGACGACAAGGCGCGCGGGCTGCTGCTTCTGCACGGCACGTCGGACATCGCGCCGACGGCGCACGTGGACGAGCTGCCGGTGCAGCTGCATGTGGCCGAGCCGGACCCGTTCGAGACGGACGACTGGCTGACCGCCTGGTATCTGCAGATGGGCCGGGCCGGTGCGGATGTGGAGGTCTACCGGTACGCCGGCGCCGGGCACCTCTACACCGACTACGAGCTGCCGGACTACGACGCCGAGGCCGCCGAGGCCACCTGGCGGGTGGCGCTCGGCTTCCTCGACGGCCTGCGGTCCGAGTAGCCGCTCCTACACCGGGTCGTAGGTCCGCTCGACCTTCTGGGTGCCGCTGCGGGTGCGGTAGGAGCGCACCCACTTGGAGGTCGCGTTCTGGTCGGTGCGGTCGGACAGGACGTAGTAGTCCATCTGCGCGCGGTCGTTGGTGATGTCCAGCACGCCGTAGCCGTGCCGGTCGGTGTCCACCCAGTGGACGTGCCGGTTGGCGGCCTCGATGAGCGGCGCGGTGACGGCGGAGACCGTGCCCTCGGGGACCTTGACGATGTCGTCGAGGTTGTCGGAGGTCACCGAGGTGATCACGAACTCGGTGGCCGCCGACGGCGACAGCGGATAGGTGCCCGCGTCCACCGGCACGTCGTTGGCCCAGGACATGTGGATGTCCCCGGTCAGGAAGACGGTGTTGCCGATGGCGTTCGAGCGCAGGTGGTCGAGGAGCTCGCGGCGGTCGTGCGTGTAGCCGTCCCACTGGTCGGTGTTGACGCCGATGCCGTCCTGCGGCAGGCCGAGCAGCTTGGCGAGCGGCTTGAGCAGGTCGGCGGTGAGGGAGCCGATGACGAACGGCGCGATCATCACCGAGTTGCCGACCAGCCGCCACTTGGTGTCGGAGGCCTTCAACCCGGCCTTCAGCCAGTCGAGTTGGGCCCGGCCGGCGATCGTACGGTTCGGGTCGTCCACCGAGCCGCTGCCGGCGGACGCCTGCTGGGAGCGGAAGGAGCGCAGGTCCAGCAGCGACAGGTCGGCGAGCTTGCCGAAGCGCAGCCGCCGGTAGGTGGTGCCCTCGATCGCGGGGCGCACCGGCATCCACTCGAAGTAGGCCTGCTTGGCGGCCGCCTTGCGGGCGGTCCAGGTGCCCTCGGCGCCCTCGGTGTGATTGACCGCGCCGCCCGACCAGGCGTTGTCGGCGAACTCGTGGTCGTCCCAGATCGCGACGACCGGCGCCTTCAGGTGCAGTGCCTGCAGATCGGGGTCGGTCTTGTACTTCGCGTGCCGGATCCGGTAGTCGGCGAGCGTGATGATCTCGTTGGCCGGCGCGTGCGGCCGGACGACCGTGCCGCGCGCCGCGTACTCGCCGGACTTGTACTCGTAGATGTAGTCGCCGAGGTGCAGCCAGGCGTCCAGGTCGTTACGGGCCGCCAGGTGGCGGTACGCGGCGAAGTAGCCGGCCTCCCAGTTGGCGCAGGTGACGACGCCGAACCGCAGTCCGGACACGGCCGCGTCCGCAGCGGGCGCGGTGCGCGTGCGCGCCACCGGGGAGTCGGTGCCGCCGGCCGAGAACCGGAACCAGTAGTCGGTCGCCGGCTGCAGACCGCGGACGTCGGCCTTCACGGTGTGGTCGGAGGCGGCGGTCGCGGTCACCGAGCCCTTGGCGACGATGCTGGTGAACGCCTTGTCCTTGGCGACGACCCAGTCCACCTCGGTGTCCGGGCCCACCCCGGAGCCCGGTACGGCCTCCGAGGTCGGGGTCACCCGGGTCCACAGCAGGATGCCGTCGGGCAGCGGGTCGCCGGAGGCGACACCGTGCAGGAAGGCGGGTGCCTGGCCGTCGGCGCGCGCCGGAAGCGCGGCGGCGAGCGGGCCGGCCAGGACAGCGGTCGCCGCCGCGGCCTTGACGACCGTACGGCGGCGGGGAGAGAGGGAGTTCAGGCCTTCGATGGCCGGAAGTGATCTTTTGCGACTGGTCACGGCCGATCAGGTTACTGGCCGGTACGCACGCTAGAGCGGGCGAACTCCCAATGTTCGCCCGCTCTTCACGGGAAGGTCGGATTCCGCCGAGCCGTCAGCCCTTGAGGGCCGCGTCGAGGGTCTTGTTGAAGTCGGCCACGGTCATGGGCGGGTTCTTGCCGTCGGGGCCTGTCAGCGTCTTGCCGTCCATCTTCAGGGTCGGCGTGCCCGATATGCCGTCCTTGTCGAAGATCTTGGACTCCTCCAGCGCCCACCGGTCGTACGTGCCGTCCTTCACGGCCTTCTGGAACGCCGCGTTGCCCTTCAGTGCGGGCACCGTGTCGGCGATCTTGATCAGATAGGCGTCGTCCTTGAACTTGTCGTCGGTCTCCTCGGGGTGCCACTTCGGCGAGTACATCGCGGCCTTGTACTCGAGGAACGCCTCGGGGCTGACGTTGAGCGCGGCGCCGAGGGCGCTGAGCGCGTTCTTGGAGCCCACGCCGGGCAGGTTCTTGTCGAGGAAGGTCGCACCGACGTAGTGGAGCTGGAACTTGCCGTCGTCGATGCCCTTCTTCACCGTCGGGCCGACGGCCTGCTCGAACTGTGCGCAGACCGGGCAGCGCGGGTCCTCGTAGATGGTGAGGGTCTTCTTGGCGGTGCTCTTGCCGATGACGACGGTGGTGCCGTCCGTGCCCGTGGTGTTGGCCGGCTTCACGAGCGTCTTGGACTTCGCGGCGTCCCACCCGGTGGGCTTGTTCGCCTGGACGACGGCATAGCCGATGCCGCCGGCCGCGGCCAGCACGGCCACGACCGAGGCGGCCACGATGACCTGCCGCTTGGCCTTGTCGCGCTTGGCCTGCCGCTCGCGCTCCTGGCGCAGCCGCTCCCGGGCCGCCGTCTTCGCCGTCTGGCTGTTCCGCTTGCTCATGTTGGTGATCTCCGTGTGGGACGCGCACATGCCGTACGCGGGATACGTGTGGGGGACTGGGTGTGCTCAGCTCTCGCCGCTCAGCCGGCGGCGAGGGCGGGCGAGCACGGCGGTCCACGCCGTCCCAGGGAGTGCACGAGAAGCCGGTCGCGGGCGGCGGCCCGGCGCGGGGCCGGGCGCGGCAGCCGGCGGGCCGGGGTCAGCCGGACGGCGACCGCGGCCACCGCGAGCAGCAGCGGCCGGAAGGTGGTGGCGGCGACCGCGCGCAGCAGCTGCACCAGCGCCCGCTCGCCCCGGCGCAGCCAGGCGGCGGCGAGCAGGCCCACGCCGACGTGCGCGCTGAGCAGCAGCCAGGCGGCCGCCGGGCTGGCGTGCGCGAGCAGCGCCTCGGGACGGCCGTGGGCCCCGGCCATCTGGGCCAGCGGGGAGCCGACGGCACCGCCCCGGCACAGCACGTCGAAGCCGAACGCGTGCAGCGGCCCGGCGACCGGCCCGCCCGCCCGGCCGTAACAGGTGTTCTGGCCGGTGGTGAACACCGTGTCGGCGGCCAGTTCCAGCGGGACCAGCAGGGCCGCGATCCGGCCGAAGCCACGCTCGCGGCCCGCCAGCGCGTACGCGGTGGCGAACACGCCGGCGGTGACCGCCAGCACGGTCGTCACCGGCAGCGGGGCCTGCGACAGCAGCACGTGCGACGCGGTGCTGAGGGTCACGACGACAGCCGTGAACAGCGCCGCGCGCACGGCTCTGAGCTGGGTCCCGGATATGTCCATAGCGAGAGAAGAGTCTGTCACGTAGGCGGTTAAGGGACCCCTAAAGGGTGCCTGTGAGTGCGCGAAGGTTACGACCTCGTGCATGGTTGGCCGTAGCACGTCGAGGTGTGTGGCGTTGTCGGTGTTCACGCTCGAATGGCGTCGTCGAGGGTGGCGGTCTGTTGG